>NZ_JANSJB010000080.1:11228-12605 GCF_047462355.1 Synechococcus sp. H55.9
ACCACCAACTTGCTCACCCGCGCCCTGGCTGCTGTGGGCCAGTCTTTGGAATCCATCCCCGACCCGGTGCAGATTGCCTACCACCTGCCCCAGGGGCTCAGCCCCTGCGTGCACCGGGACTACGAGCAGTTTTTGCAGGAGCTAGCCAGCTATTTCCCTCAGGAAGCGGGCAGCATTCGCCGCTTCTACGACAGCTTCTGGCCCATTTTCAACAGCCTCAACGCCATGGAGCTCCTCTCTTTGGAGGAGTGGGGCTATCTCTGGCGCTCTTTTGTCGGCAACCCCCGCGCCTGCCTGACCTTGGCCCGCTACTTGCCGGTGAATGTGGGCCAGGTGGCGCGGCGCCACCTACGGGATCCGGCGCTGCTGCGCTTTGTGGATATGGAGTGCTACTGCTGGTCGGTGGTGCCGGCGGAGCGCACGCCCATGATCAATGCCGGCATGGTGTTTTGTGATCGCCACTACGGCGGCGTCAACTACCCCAAGGGAGGGGTGGGGCAGATTGCCCAGAAACTGGCCCAGGGGCTAGAGGCCTGCGGGGGGCAAATCCGCTACGGGGCGCCGGTGCGGCGGATTTTGGAAGAACGGGGCCGCGCCGTGGGCGTTGAGCTCTCCAGGGGAGAAAAGCTCTTTGCCCGCAAGATCATCTCCAATGCCACCCGCTGGGATACCTTTGAGCGCCTCTGGCCGGGATCCCTGCCGGCGGCGGAGCGGCGCTGGCAAAGCCGCTACCAACAGTCTCCCAGTTTCTTAAGCTTGCACCTAGGGGTGCGAGCTGAGGCCCTGGCCGGCGAGCGCTACTGTCACCACATTCTTCTAGAAGATTGGCAAGACCTGGAGGCGGAGCAGGGCACGATCTTCGTCTCTATCCCCACCCTCTTGGATCCGGAGCTGGCCCCGCCGGGCCGCCACATTGTTCACGCTTTTACCCCCAGTTGGATGCAAACCTGGCAGGGCTTGGGCCCGGAGCAGTACCGGCAGCAAAAACAAGCGGCGGCCAAACGCCTTATCCACCGCCTGGAGGCCCTCTGGCCAGAGCTGGGATCCCACATCGAGCTGCTGGAGGTGGGCACTCCCCGCACCCACCGCCGCTTCTTGGGCCGCGTCGACGGCACCTACGGCCCCATCCCTCGCGGCACTCCCTGGGGCCTCTTGGGCATGCCCTTCAACCGCACCGCCATTCCCAACCTCTACTGCGTGGGCGATAGCACCTTCCCCGGTCAAGGCCTCAACGCCGTCGCCTTCTCCGGGTTTGCCTGCGCCCACCGGGTAGATGTAGACCTTTCCAATTCCTAAGGAAAATCATCGGAATTGCACAGCACTGACCACAAACTTAGCCACGTGCTCAACGCCTTACGGCAATCAAAGGAAAATCAT
>NZ_JANSJB010000081.1:0-10189 GCF_047462355.1 Synechococcus sp. H55.9
ATGCTTCTATCTCCCGGAATTTTCTATCGAAGAGCTCTCCAGGGATCCCTGTGCCTAGTTCTTCGGCAAATTTCGCTGACCTTACCCAACCATGCTGCCTGTGCGCCCCCGCGAAACCGTCTCCATGTTCACCCGCGACGGGATCCAACTGGATGCGGATGTCTATCGCCCAGAAGGCGGGGGGAGCTACCCGGTCTTGCTGATGCGGCAGCCCTACGGGCGGGCCATTGCCTCGACGGTGGTGTACGCCCATCCGCGCTGGTATGCGGCCCACGGCTACATCGTGGTCATCCAGGATGTGCGGGGGCGGGGCACCTCCAAGGGCTCCTTCTACCCCTTCCGCCACGAAGCTGAAGATGGGTTTGACGCGGTCAACTGGGCGGCTACGTTGCCAGGGAGCAACGGTGTGGTGGGCATGTACGGCTTTTCTTACCAGGGCATGACCCAACTCTATGCGGCCTCCAGCCGTCCCAGCGCCTTGAAGGCCATCTGCCCGGCGATGTTGCCCTACGATCTCTACGCTGATGCCGCCTACCCGGGGGGAGCCTTTGCCTTCTCCAACAACCTCAGTTGGGCGCTGCAACTGGAAGCTGAGGGAGCCCGCCGGCGGGGAGAGGCCAACGCTTACCAGGCCCTCTTCAAAGCCTCCCGCAACTTGCCCCTCTACGATCCCATCCCCCTCAAGCCGGGCGTGCTGCAGCAATACGCGCCCCAGTCCTACTACTTCGACTGGCTGGAGCACAGCGAACCCGACGACTACTGGCGCCAGCTCTCCCCTCGGCTAGAGGTGGTGGATCTGCCGATGTTGCACATTGGCGGCTGGTTTGACAGCTATCTGAGTGGCAGCCTACGCCTCTACAGGGAGATGAGTGCCCGCAGCCAAAACCCGCAACACCTGATCATCGGCCCTTGGGCCCACCTGCCGTGGGGGCGCAGGGTGGGGGCGCTGGACTTTGGCCCCGAGGCCGTCAGCCCCATCGATCGGCTGCAGGTGCGCTGGTTTGACCAGTTCCTCAAAGGCAAGGACACCGGGATCCTCCAGGAGCTGCCGGTGCGCCTATTCGAGATGGGAGCCAACCGCTGGCGCAGCTTAGAGGCCTGGCCCACCCCGGAGCCAAAAGCTTTTTACCTGCACAGCACCGGCCTGGCTGCCCTCTCCGAACTTGAGGGATCCCTCCGCCCGGAACCCCCACTGAGGCAACAGTCGGATACTTTTGTTCACGATCCCTGGCGACCGGTGCCGGCTTTGGGGGGTCACCTGGTTTATCCTGCCGGGCCGCAAGAGCGCTCTGCCCTCGACTGCCGCACCGATGTTCTCACTTACACCACTCCCCCTCTGGAAACCGACCTCCTCCTGGCGGGGGATATCACGGCAGAGCTCTACGTCGAAGCCGACAGCCCCAGCTTGGATCTCTGCGCCGTGCTCTCCGTGGTCAGGCCGGACGGCCAGGTGTACAACTTTTCCCAGGGCTACCGTCGTCTGCAGGATCCCCAGCCCAATGCCCCCATCTCAATCCCCTGTCAGCCCGCCTGCATCCGCATTCCCCGCGGCCACGCCCTGCGTCTCAGCCTCAGTGCGGCCTGTTTCCCGGCCTATTCCGTCAATACAGGTACGGGGATGCGGGAAGAGCGGCTCATTGAGGCCCGCATTCTCACCCTTACTCTTCACAGCGGCGGCGACACCCCCTCACGGCTGTACCTTCCCATTGTCGAGGGGAGTTGGGGGGAGTAAAAGCTTAAGACCCTACAGCTTCCCATCCCTTCGCAACTCCTGATCACAAACAGATATCAAAAGTTAGGATAGAAACAAGCAGGGCAAGGGAACACCATGTTGCAAGACCCGAAGTTGATCCGGCATTATCAGGCTTTGACCGACGCGCTGGTGGACAGTTGGCATCGCGGCTATCGGCGCACCGACGAGCTGCGCCTGCTGGTGGATGGCTACCTGCTGGCTCTGCGAACTGGCAAGCAATTGCAGCCTTTTGAGATCTACCGCCTTGAAGACGAGGTCAACCGCTTCCTTTACGACCCGTCCAACTTCATGGAGCCGGAACTGGAGCGAGAGACGGAGCCGATGCGGGGTTATTGATACTGCATAGAGAGGGGCCGGGGGCGAGGGATCGAACGCCGCCAGGTGCCTGATAGGCTGGGAAAGATTCGGTTCCTCATTCCAATCTATGGCGGTTTGGGATACGCTGGCAACTTCCCGGCGTCCGGCTCTGCTGGGATCCGGCCTGGGCTTGGGCATAGCCCTGATCCTCTGGTACGGGGTGCTTGGCTACCACGTGCTGCAGATGGGTATCTGGCTGCTAAGTATCCTGCTGGTGGGGCTGTATGTGGCCCAGTTTCCTCCGGCTCAGCTCCCTTGGGATCCGACGCGGCTGCGCTGGCGTCAGGAGCTGCTGCACCTGGGGCTGCTGGCGCTGGTCTTCGCCCCCATCTACCTCTACGACCTGGCCAACATCCCTTTTCAAATCAACACCGACGAGATCGTCATCACCTCCATGGCGCGGCGGGCCTCAGGAGTGCGCTACCCCGATATCTTTGGGCTGATGCCGGAGTATTTCTATTTTCCCCGCTTTATGTTCAGCCTCTTCGGCGGCCTGACGCGGCTGATGGGGGGAGTCACGCTGGTGAATGTGCGCACCGTGCATGCCGCCTTCGGGGTGATCACCACCCTGGTGGCCTACGGGTTTTTTCGCGCCTTCTGGGGATCCCAGCTGGCCTTGGCGGGGGCGATCCTCTTGGGATCCAACCACGCTCTGCTGGGCATCAGCCGCATGGCGATGCGAGAGAATCTGATTGTGCTGGTGGAGTGTGCAGCTCTAGCCTTGATCTTAAAGGGCGTGCGGGAAAAAAATCCCCTGCTTTTGTATTTGGGGGGAGGGGCAGCGGCCTTCTCCCTCTACGGCTATCTGCCGGGGCGGGTGGTCATCCTGCTGGGGTTGCTGTTTGGCGGCCTCTACCTGCTCCTGGGCCGGGAGGATCTGCAGGAGGGGAATAAGCAGGTCAACCCCGTTTGGGCCCTGGCCAAGCTGACGCTGCCGGCGGCGCTGGGTTTTTTTCTGGTGGCCGCACCTATCTTGGTGGCCACGGCTACTTCTCCGCCGGCCAGCACCGAGTATGCCCGCCAGCAATTTCTCTTTTTCCCGGAAGGGCGGGCGCTGCAGCAGATGTGGGTCAATGCGGCTACACCAGCCGAGGCGGTGTGGCGCAACATCCGCAACGGCCTGAGCATGTTTAACGACCCCGGCCAGCACGACCGGGGCTATATCTACCCCAACTATGGCCATGCCTTTGTGGATCCGCTGACGGGGGTTTTGCTCTGGCTGGGCTTGGGATCCGGCCTCTACCGCCTCTGGAAGGGGCGCAGCCAACCCCACGACTGGCTTTGTATGGGCAGTTTCCTATTTCTCTATCTGCTGTTTAGCTTGGCCATCACCAAAGCCCCCAACTATACCCGCCTGCTGGTGATCCTGCCCTTTGTAGCCTACCTAACCCTGGAAGGGATCCAGGCGCTGGTAGCTCTCCTGGGACGTTGGGGATCCTCAGGGAGGAAGTGGCTGCCGGCAGTGGCGATGGCGGGGGCAATCCTGGTGATCGGGGGATGGAACTTGGCGATTTTTGGGGATTTTGTCCACAAGGGGTGGACCCAGGGCAACGATGTGGGAGCCACCGGGCGCTACGTGGCAGCTCGACAAGGGGATCCCAACCACCGCTTTTACCTGGCAGCCAGCGCCGCCTACCCCTATTTCAGTTGGGGAGAGCCTATCTATTGGCAGAGTTGGATCCAATTTTTTGCCGGGCCGGGACAGCAGGTGCAGGTCTTTTCCCCTGAGGCCTTGCCCACCCAAGACCTACAGCCGCCGTTTACCCTGTTCCTGAACCAGGGGGTATGGGATCAGCAAGGGGCAGCGCTGCAGCGGCACTTTCCTCAAGGCCAGTTGCATCGGATCCCTGCCGAGCGAGGGCTGTGGGCGTTTGAAGTGGTGGATGCTTGAAGCGCTGGGCCAGCCGACCAAACTCTGGGTTGAGCTGGCCTTAGCAAATCGGCAGGAAGCCCCGCGCTCTTCCGAACAGTATGTGCTGTGGTGGGACCAGTAACCCTAAGGCGATGAGGCTGGGAGAATCCTTGCCCTTTGGGGCTGTCAAGAGGCGTGCCCAAGCTTGATAACCAGGTGGCGGTTCTTGTCCACCGCGATCCAGCCTTGCTGGCGGAAACGGTTCAAAAGACGGGTGATGGTGACGCGGGTGGTGCCGATGGCATTGGCCAAGTCTTGGTGGGTAAGGCGCACCTGCAGGCGCACCCCCGTCGCCACCGGGGATCCCAACTCCACCGCCAATAGGGAGAGCAACTGGCGCAGCCGCTCTTCCACCCGCCGCCGCCCGGCTAGGGCCAGCAGCGCTTCGGTTTGGCGCAGCCGCCGCACCACCTGCTTGAGCAGCCCTTGGCTCAGGGTTGCTGAGGCTTCCACCTCGGCTGCCGACAGCCGCAACACGTCAACCGCCGTCAATGCCTTGGCCTGGTAGGGATCCAACATCGTCAGCGGGGATCCCAGCGGCATGGAGGGGCCGGCAAATCCCAACAGCGCCTCGCCGCCATTGGGATAGAGAGTCGTCAACTGTACCACGCCCCGACAGACGATCACCCATTCATCCGCAAACAAAGGGATAACCTGTCCAGGACTGTAGGGAGATAAGCTGCGGCCTCGGTAGAGATCTTCTAGTAGTTGACGCTCCCGTGTAGGCAGGCCGGCAGCAAAATGGCCGGGCATCGTTTCAGGCATAAACTGGCTCCGCTAGAGCAAACTGAGCACACTGGTCGTTGGGCTTTCTCCTGCGAACCCACAGCAGCGGGGTTGGCCATCAGTGCTGAGTTCACGGCAAGAGACAGGTGTTCCCGACAACACCATACCGCTTGCCTTCCCGACTGAAGTAAAGGCAAGGTTATGCCTAGGTTAAGTCTCGCTCACTATGCCGTTACAGGGGCGGGACATCATCCCGCTTCGCGAACGGTCTTGGGCTGCGCAGGGATCCCCCGACCGAAGTCGGCGGGAGTGTCGATGTGATCCAGTAGGATCTAAGGATGTCCAGCTCAAGCCTCTAGGAGATCTGCCGTGACGCTGATGGTTCGCGTGATTACTCCCGACCGCATCGTTTGGGATGCCCCCGCTGAGGAAGTGATCCTCCCTGCCACCTCAGGTCAATTGGGCATCCTCACCAACCATGCTCCTCTCTTAACTGCTATCGGCAATGGAGTCATGCGGGTCAAGGCCGGTGGCAAGTGGTCGGCCATTGCCGTGATGGGCGGATTTGCGGAAGTGGAAAATAACGAGGTAACCGTTCTGGTTAACCGCGCCGAGCGGGGAGAAAAAGTGGACAAGGCCGCAGCTCAGGCCCTCTTGGACGAAGCGAGCCAAGTTTTGAATACCAGCAGCGACAAGCAGGAGCGTTTGCAGGCCAAGTTGGATCAGCAGCGGGCCAGAGCCTTGATCCAAGCCGCCGAGATGGGCAGCAAAAGCTGAGGTATTCCCGCCTCTCTCAGCAGGAGCCAATTTGGTCTCGGCAGGGGATCCGGCTACGGGGCTGGCTTTGTTAAGCTGAAGCTTCTGGGGAGCTGGTGGTGCTATGTTCAGTCCTGCAATTGCCGTTCGCGTCAGCGGGACGGAATCCTTTAGCGCGTCGGCCAGCTTGAAGATTGGCCAGGTGGCAGCAGCGGCGGGGTTGCCGGTGCGCACGGTGCGCTACTACGAGTCGCTGGGCCTGCTGAAGCCAACGGTGCAGCGGTCGGAGTCCAGCTATCGCCTCTTCCATCCGGCAGTGCTGGGGCGGCTGGCCTTCATCCGCCGCTGCCAGAGCCTAGGGCTAAGCCTGGAAGAAATTGGCCAGATCCTGCAGCTCCACGACCAGGGGGAACAGCCCTGCCCGGAGATCCGCCAACACCTGCAGGAGAAGCTGCGTCAGATCGAAGAGCGGATAGCGGAGTTGCAAACTCTGAAAGGCCAAATTGAAAGCCTCCTCTCCGATTGGCGGATCCCAGCGGGATCTCCAGCCGAGGATGACGTGATCTGCCCGATTTTACAAAAGCCAGAGGCCGGCCCTGACAAGGTCGGCAGCCACTACTCGACGGTTACCGACTTGGCCAGGTTGCGGGGTTGATCCACATCGGCCCCGCGGCGCAGCGCCATGGCGTAGGCAAACAACTGCAGGGGGATGACATTTAAAACTGCCGACAACAGGGGTGTGGTGCTGGGCACCTCGATGACGTGGTCGGCCTTCTCCCTCACCTGGGTATCTTCTGGGTTGATCAGGGCAATCACCCGCCCTCCCCGCGCCTGTACCTGTTCGATGTTGGAGAGCATCTTCTCGTAGACGGGATCGCGGGTGGCAATACACACCACCGGCATGCGCTCGTCGATGAGGGCGATGGGGCCGTGCTTCATCTCCCCTGCCGGGTAGCCCTCCGCGTGGATGTAGCTGACCTCTTTCATTTTCAGGGCCCCCTCCAGGGCTATGGGGGCGTTGACCCAGCGGCCCAGGTAGAGCATGTCGGCGACGTGGTGGTACTGTTCCGCCAACTGGTCGTAGAGGGCGGCATCTTTCAGAAGCAGGCTGATCTTGCCCGGCAGCTCGATCAAAGCTTGCAGGTGGGATCGGATCTGGGCCGGGTTGAGGATCCCTTTGGCCTGGGCCAGTTGCAGGGCCAGCAGGTATCCCGCCACCAGCATGCCGGTAAATACCTTGGTGGAGGCGACGGCGATCTCCGGCCCGGCGTGAATGTAGAGAACTCCGGCATCCGCCAGGCGCGTGGCCTGGGATCCGATGGCGTTGACGATGGCCAGGGTGGGGATCCCTTGGGCGCGGGCCTCGCTCATGGCCGCCAGCGTATCGACGGTCTCGCCCGACTGGGTGAGGGCCACAAGCAGGCTGTGGGGGCGCAGCACCGGCTGGCGGTAGCGAAACTCGGAGGCATGATCCACCTGCACCGGGATGCGGGCCAGGCTCTCGATAAAGTACTTGAGCACCAGACAGGCGTGCCAGGCGGTGCCGCAGGCCACGGCATGAATCTGCTCCGTCTGGGCCAGTTGCGCCTCTGTTAGCGCCAGCTCCTCTAGAGTCACCCGCCCCTCTTCCAGATCCACCCGCCCCCGCAGCGTATCGGTGGTGGTGCGCGGCTGCTCGTAGATCTCTTTTTGCATGAAGTGCTTGTAGCCGCCCTTGGCCGCCGAGACGGGATCCCAGGCCACCGTGAGGGGGGTTTTGCGCAGCTCCTCGCCGCTGATGCGCAGGTAGCGCACGCTGGAGTCGGTGAGGATGGCCATCTCCCCATCTTCCAGAAACACCACCCTGCGGGTGTGGCGGACAATGGCGGGCAGATCCGAGGCAACGAAGTTCTCCCCCTCCCCTTCGCCGACGACCACAGCGCCGGCGTTGCCCAGGCGGGCGGCAATCAACCGATCCGGCGCCTCCCGATCCAAAGCCACCACGGCATTTCCCCCCCGCAGTTGCCCCATGACTTTGCCAAAGGCCGTCTCGAAGCAGCCCAGCTCCTCGGTGTAGAGGCCCAGCAGTTGGGCGATGACTTCGGTATCGGTTTGGGAGCGAAAGCCAACCCCTCGCCGCAGCAGCTCTTCCTTCAGCTCCAGGTAGTTCTCGACAATGCCGTTTTGGATGACCACGATGCGCCCGCGCGCGTCGCAGTGGGGGTGAGCATTTTCTTCGCTAACACCGCCGTGGGTGGCCCAGCGGGTGTGGCCAATCCCCACCTTGGCCGTGGGCATGTTGGCGGTAAGCTTCACCAGCAGGTTGTGCAGCTTGCCGGTGGCCCGCACGATCCTCAAGCCCTCTTCTGGATCCACCGTGGCAATGCCGGCGGAATCATAGCCCCGATATTCCAAAGTGCGCAGGCCCTCCAAGAGGATAGGAGCCGCCCACTGAAAGCCCACATAGCCGACAATGCCGCACATTCCTCACACCTCAACCTCAGCCACGCCAGCGGTGCAAAGCACCCTATCCGCAAAGCCTACCCCAGCTTCCGGATCCCTTCAATGGCTTTTGCCGCCGCTGCGGGAGCAGACCTCGGCAGGGATCCTGGCTTCCTCCTAGGGAACGGGCTGCTGCTCCTCAAGGGCCAGGGCAAAAGAAACGGGCGCAAAACGGAAGCGATACTCTTGGGCTGCAGCAGGCTGGATCCCGTCTTCTGTTCGCGTAAGCGGGCCGGAGGCCTTAGGGGCGCTGGAGACCAAGTTGCTCAGCCCCAGCACCAGCTCTCGCAGGCCGCGGCGAAACTGGGGATCCCCCGTCAGCTCGTCGATATCGGCGGTGATCTTTTGCGCATTCTGGAAGGTGATGCGGGCCGAGTCCAGGGTTTGGCGCAAGGTCGCCAGGGTGCCCGGATCGTTGAGGTTGGCAGCAATCTGCTGCAGGTCTTCGGTAGCTTGGGACACGTTCTCCGCCGCCGCTCGCACCTCGGCCAGGATCTGGCGCACATCCGCCTGGAGTTGCGGATCCGTCAGCAGCGGGCGAACCGCGCTCGACATGGCTTGCAGATCGGCGCTCACCTGCTGGATATTTTCCAGGGCGGCACGGAGAGAGGTGCGGTTCTGTTCCACCAGAAGGGTGAACTGATCGGCAGCCGCTTGAAAACTGCGGGCCGTTCCTCTCACAGCCCCAGCCGCGTCTTGGATAGCCGTGGCAGCCGAGGTAAATTGCGACAAGTCCAGATCTTCCGTGCGCAGGGCTGCCACCTGCTTTTCCACGGTTTCGGAGAGATCGGCCACGCTGTTGGCGACGCGGGTGATCCCTTCTAGGGTGGCGTTGAGGGTAGCGAAGAACTCGTCGTTGTTGATGCGCGTTACCAGCCGATCCACCTGAACCAGCAACTGGCCGAAATCTACCCCCGGTGTGCCCTCCACCCTATCCCCAGCGCAGATGATTTGGCTGCGGTCGCAATCGGCTGCCAGCGGGGATCCCGCTGCCGGGGCATCGCGTCGGGGCAGGATGTCCATCACCGTCTCCCCCACCAACCCCGTCTGGGTGGTTACAAACAGGGCGTCGCGGGGGATGGCCAGCGGCTGGTCGATGGCCACCTGCACCTCCACTTGGGCCGCCTGGGGTAGGATGCGCTCCACCCGGCCCACGGCTACCCCCCGCAGCCGCACGCTGGAGCCTTCCGCCAGGCCAGATACGTTGGGATAGGTGACGGTAAACTGGAAGCCGCGGCTGCCGAAGCGCAGGTTGTAGATCCACAAGAACAGCCCGGCAAAGCCCAGCACCCCTGCCAGGATCAACAGGCCCACCGCCCCTTCTCGGATTGCTCGCGAACGCATCACACCTGCCCTGCCACTTGAATCGGCCCTTCTACGCTACCGCTGAAAAATTGCCGCACAAAGGGGTTGTCGCACGTTTCGATCTGCTGCACGGATCCCTCCCACTGCACCCGCCCCTGGGCCAAGAGCACGATGCGGTCGGTGGCGCGGTAGATAGTGCTGTGCTGGTGGGTCACCACAATGTAGCTCTCGCAAGCTTTTTTCACCTGCTGCAGATCCCGGATGAGGTCTTCAATCACTGTGGAAGCAATGGGATCCAGGCCCGCCGTGGGCTCGTCGTAGAGCAGCAGTTGCGGCTCGTCCTGGGGCAGAGAAGGATCCTCCATAATAGCGCGGGCGAAGCTGGCCCGTTTGCGCATCCCCCCCGAGAGCTCCTCCGGCAGGCTGTTCTCCTTACCCGCCAGCCCCACTGCTTCCAGCTTGGCTGCCACCAGCTCCCGAATGCGTGCCCGCGGCAGCCGCGAGTGCTCGTAGAGCAAAAACCCGACGTTTTCCTCCACCGTCAGCGAGTCGAAAAGGGCCGCCTGCTGGAATACCATGCCTACCCGCAAGGGGGGAGTGCAGTGGCCGGCCTGAATCGCCGGCAGGGGGATGCCGCACCAGAGCACTTCGCCAGCGTCCGGCTCTGTCAAGCCAGCGATGATGCGCAACAGAGTTGATTTGCCAGTGCCGGAAGGCCCCACTAGCCCCAGAGCATCGCCCCGATGCACCTTCAGATCGACTTGGTCAAGTACCAGCGTGGTTCCAAAGCGCTTGGAAACCTGCCGTAGCTCCACCAAGGGTACGGGATCTCCCTTCCCCGCTCCAGACTGGGGTTGGGGACTCTCCGCCGGCGGCTGCTGTTGGCCGTTCATGCTGGT
>NZ_JANSJB010000081.1:10289-12439 GCF_047462355.1 Synechococcus sp. H55.9
CGCACTACGCGAACAACTTGCTGCTGTTGCCTCCAGCAGCCAAGGCTACGGAGCACCTGCCAGCCTTCGTCTCTTAGCCACCAGACCTCCCAGGTCCAGGGATCCGGAACAAGCTGTCCGTGAGGCCCCTTAGTCCGGCTGTAGCTCGGGAGCAGGCTCGGCCTCAGGCAGGGGAGCTAGGCTGGCAGGGATCCCTTCGGTCGGGTGCAACTCTCTGAGATCGGCCAGGGTCGGCTGCGGCTGTTCATCGGCTGCCGCGCAGGAGCTTGTACGCTGCGAAAAGCCCCAGACAAACAAAGGCAGCACAGCCACCACCATCCCCCATTCCGGGAGCTCAACTTGGGGGAAAAACACCTCCAGCAGCATGAGGCTTCCCACCAGGGCGATGATGGCAAAGGCAGCATCTTCTAGGCGGGAAAACTCATCCAGCCAGCGCAAAAACAAAGAGGCCATGTAGCGCATCAAGGTGATGCCGAGAATGCCGCCGAGGATGATCACCCAAGCCTTGCGGGAGACGCCCACCGAAGCGGCAATGCTGTCGAAAGAAAAGACTAGATCCGTTAGCTCTACCATCACCAGGGTTTGCCAAAAATTAGCCTGGCGGGTGATGTCTTGCTCAGATCCTTCTTCTTCCCCGCAAAAATGCTGCCAGGCCAGCCAGAGCAGGTAACAGGCCCCGAGAAACTGAGCGGGCGGATACTCCACCAGCCAAACCGCTGCAAACACAATGGCGATGCGAAAACCATAGGCACCGATAATGCCCCAGCGCAAAGCGCGATTTTGTTGCTGAGGAGTGGGCAAATGCTTGACCAAAGCCGCCAGGGCAACGGCGTTATCGGCGGAGAGGGCCGCTTCCAAAAACACCAGAGCCACCACCAAAAAGAGATCTGTCCAAGTGAAGGACTGAATTATCCCTTGAACAAAAGCCACAGTGGTATCTATTGCCTCAATTGACATAGCAGCAAGCTTCATGTAACCCGGTAAAAAATCGTTCGTTCAGTGCAGCTAACCCCAGACCGCTATCCCAGATCTATCGACAACCCCTTCCAGGAGATTTTTAGGGTCGTTGTCGTTGAGGAAGCGCCCCAAAGACACCTGACAAAAGATACCTGGAGAAGGGATCCATCCCTCAATTCTTGGCAACAGCCTCCCAGCGGAGAAATCCAAAACCCCAGCATGGCCCGAGTATAGCTTGTCCGGCTCAGGATCGTTTTACATTTCTTAACCTTCTCCTCCCTCAGGGGGGGCAGGCGAAGGCAATCGCGCCGCCAGCCGTTGTCCACAGCGTAGGATCTGGCCTGCCAAAATGGCCGCCCCAAAGCCATTGTCGATGTTCACCACTCCCACCCCCGCTGCACAAGAGTTAAGCATGGTCAGCAGGGCGGCCAAGCCCTGAAAACTGGCCCCGTAGCCAATGCTGGTGGGCACGGCGATCACCGGACAATCGGCCAAGCCGGCCACCACGCTGGCCAAGGCCCCCTCCATGCCCGCCACCACGATCAGCACATCGGCCTCCAGGGCGGCGCGGTGGTGCAACAGGCGATGGATCCCGGCCACCCCCACATCCCAGAGGCGCTTGACCGCAAACCCGCAAAGCTCGGCGGTGAGAGCGGCCTCTTCGGCTACCGGCACATCGGCGGTGCCGGCGGAGATCACGCTAATCTGGCCGGGATGGCGGATGGTCTGCTGGATCGGGATCCAGCACAGGCGGGCCACCTCGGAATACTGGGCCTGGGGCAAGCGGCAGCGGATCTGAGCGTACACCTGGGCCTCAACGCGGGTGGCCAAAGCCAGGGATCCCTGCCGGTGCAGCCGTTCCAGGATCTGGGCGATCTGCTCAGGGGTTTTGCCCGGCCCCCATACCGCTTCGGGAAAGCCGGTGCGTAAAGGACGGTGGTGATCCACATGGGCAAAGTCTCCCACCCTCTCGAAGGGCAAAAAGCGACAGGCTTGCAGGGCTTGCTCGGCAGAGAGCTGCCCTTGGGCCACCGCTTGGAACAGTTCCCACAAGGTTTGGGTTGGGTCGGGCATAGCAAGGGGATTGAGTAGCTCTACTGGGCCAAAGACCCGCGCGGGAAAAACAACACCGGATGCCAACTTTGCCGCAGGATCTCGCCGGTGAGGCTGCGAACCGACCACTCCCAAAAGCT
>NZ_JANSJB010000082.1:0-1953 GCF_047462355.1 Synechococcus sp. H55.9
GGATCCCTGGCTTTGCTGGCAACCCTTCTCGCGGTGGTTTTGTTTTTCCTCTTTCCGCGCCTTAGCTTGGGGCTCCTAGGCCGGCAGGCCCGCTCGCCGGTGATGACCACTGGCTTTGCCGAGGAAGTCAGCCTGGGGGAGTTCGGCACCCTCAAGACCGACAGCACTGTTGTTATGCGGGTGGAGTTCCCGGCAGGGGTGCCGCCTCAGGTGGAGTCCCTCTACTGGCGGGGGATCAGCTTTGATCGCTACGACGGGCGGGCTTGGTCGCGGACGCTGAACCGCGCGATCCCGATTTTCCCCAATGCAGCAGGGGTCTTTGATCTCTCGGCTTCCCCCTTGATCCCCACCGCTAGCGACCTCCAGTTCTTTCCCCTGGAGCAGCTTATCTACCTAGAGCCGCTGGCCACCAACACCGTCTTTGGGGTGGCGCCGCTGCTGGAGGTGGAGTGGTTGGATCGGGGGGGGGCGATGACCCCTCAGCAGGCATGGCAACGGCAAACTCGCCGCCTCCTCCTGCACGAGAGCGGGGATGTCAGCCATTCCCTGCCCCCCCGGATGCCCTATTTCTATCGCGCCGTGAGCTGGATCCCCCGCGATCTGGGGCCCCGCCTGCGCCAGCTCGGCCAGGCGGAGTTGCTAAGTGCTCTTGACCCAGCCCAGCAGGCAGCCTACCTGCAGCTGCCGGCAGAGCTGGATCCGCGCATTCCCGCATTGGCAGAGGAGATCACGGCTGGGATCCCCGATGTCTTTGGCAAGGCGACAGCTCTGCAGAACTACCTGCTGGAGAACTACGCCTACACCACGGATCTGCCGGATCCCGGGGCCGAACCGCCTTTGGAGGCCTTTTTGTTTACCCACCGCCGCGGCCACTGCGAATACTTTGCCACCGCCCTGACGGTGCTGGCCCGCAGCATTGGCATCCCGGCCCGCGTGGTCAATGGCTTTTTGGGCGGGCGCTGGGTGGCGCAGGAAAAGTACCTGGCGGTGCGCAACGCCGATGCCCATTCTTGGACGGAGATCCCCTTTGGCCCCTATGGATGGATCCTCTTCGACGCCACGCCGCCAGAGGCCAATGTCAGCCAGCGGCAAAGCTGGTGGGATCCCCTGCAAGATTTTTACGACAGCCTGCGCTTCCGTTGGTTTAAGTACGTCATCCAGTACGACCTATCCACCCAGCGGCAGATCTGGCGGCAGATTCAGGAGATCGCCAGTGCAGTAGCGGTCTCTTCCGATCGAGAGGATGTTGCCGCCGCCTTCCGTCGCGGTCTGGTGGGCTGGGGGCAAAGGCTGCAACAGAACAGCCTGCCGCTGCTGGGGGTGATTTTGATCACCGGCTTCACGGCCTACTGGGGCCGCCGCCGCCGCTACCAGGCTTTGCACTGGCGGGATGGGGGATGGGTCCTCTTGGCCACACTTGGCAATGGAGTGGTGATGGGATCCCTGTGGCAGCCGCCCCCAGAATGGCCCACCTGGATGATCGGGATCCTGCTGCCAAGTCTGGCCTTTGCCGGCATGCGCTGGATCCCGACGGCCCTGCCCAAATCGCAGCGGCGCCGCCAGGCAATCTCCAGACTTTACCTCCAACTGCGGGAGCTGGCGACGGCAGTGGGGATCCCAGCCCACCTGGGGCCGGAAGCCTGCCTAGAACACTTGCGCCAGTCCAACTTGCCCCAAGCCGAGCTGGCCATCCAGTTCCTGCAGCGCTACCTGGAGGTGCGCTTTGGCGGGATCGCGCTGGAAGCCGGGGAACTGCGGCGTTGGCAACAATGCCTCAGACAGCTTAGGCAGGCCTGGCAGACCCAAAATTCCTCCCTTGCCCCCAAAAGAGCCGCTTGACCGGAAGACGGCTATGTCCTGGCGCAAGTCTCCCAAGAGCTCTACGAGAAGCCTTGACATTATGAAGGGGTTAAGAGATAGTTAACTCTAGGTATAGACCCTGCCATAGACTGG
>NZ_JANSJB010000082.1:2053-4887 GCF_047462355.1 Synechococcus sp. H55.9
GTGCTCCAAGGCTGTGTTACTTTTCTTGACGTTCAGCCTTGAACAAGCAAGGGCAGGTTTACTATGCGTAACTATTCTCTGAGGGCAGCTTTGGCCGCAACGCTGTGCTTGCTGTCCTCTTCCCTTTTTTCTAGCCTGGCCCAGGCGGCGCCAAAGCCGACCGGCAACGGGGCGATCTTTTTCCACCCCGATGGCACTTCGGCCTCCCACTGGGACATCACCCGCATTCTCCACTACGGCCCGGATGGCTTCTTGAACTGGGATCGCCTGCCTGTCATCACCACCTATCGTGGCCATCACCTTGACCTGTTGGGTGGAACCTCCAACGGCGGGGCGGTGACGCATGCCACAGGCACTCGCGTGCATGGCGCGACTTTTGGCTTGGATCCCGACGGCAAAGAGTATCCCTCGGCCAACGGCACCCTGAACACAATTATGGAAGATGCCATTGAGGCAGGCCTGGGCACGGCTCTGGTGCAGTCGGGATCCATCATCGAGCCGGGGACGGCTGCTTTTGTGGCTGAAGCTCCCAAGCGCAGCGACTACGAGGAGATTGCCCTGGAAGTGGTGGAGTCGGGGGTAGACATCATCCTGGGGGCCGGTGAGGAATGGCTGTTGCCGGAAGGCGTCCAGGGGCGCTTTGGCCAAGGGAAGCGCAAGGATGGCCGCAACCTCATCGAGGAAGCCAAGAAAAAAGGGTATGCCGTCGTCTATACCCGCGACGAGCTGCTGAAGCTGCCGGCGGATGCCGCCAAGGTTTTGGGGGTGTTCAACGTAGAGGACACCTTCTACGACAAACCTGAAGAAGAGCTGCGGGCCCAAAACCTGCCCAACTACATCGCCAGCGCGCCCACCATTGCCGAGATGACGCAGTTTGCCCTAGAGCGGATCTCCCGCAATCCCAAGGGCTTCTTCGCCGTCATTGAGGAAGAGGGCACCGACAACATGTGCAACAACCTCAATGCTTCCGGCTGCCTGGAGGCCATGAAGCGGGCTGACGATGCCATTGGGGTAATTCTTAACTTCATCGAGAAGAATCCCAAAACCTTCATGATCACCACCAGCGACAGCAACGCCGGCGGGATGCAGTTGGTGGATGTGGAGTCTGCCGATGAGCCGCTGCCCCCCACTGACCCCGAAGAAAGCGGCGCCCCTATCGATGGCGTCGAGGGCACGGGTACGAAGCCATTTGTTTCAGCACCCGACAAGAACGGCAACCGCCGCCCCTTTGCGGTGGCGTGGGCCACTGGAGACGACGCCGGCAGTGGAGTTATCGCCCGCGCGGCGGGCCTGAACGCCCAAGAGCTGGTGCCCACCACCGGGATCCTGAACACCGACATCTACCGCATTCTCTACACAGTTCTCTTCGGGGAGCGCATCCCCAGCGAGCTGAAGCCGTAGTCTCAGGCAACCCGGCATTGGCTCCGAACTTCTGAAGACCGAGGGGATCCAGGCGATCCCCTTTTCATTTCCATAAGTCATTAACGCAACGCTGTCGCGAACGCGCTGCTCTAACTCCCCTCTCCCTCAGGGAGAGGGGTTGGGGGTGAGGGAGTCCCTGAGGGAGAGGGGTTGGGGGTGAGGGAAGTCCTTGCCACGTCTTGTCCAGAGCTAGGAAAGAGTGGATAGTCTGCCCTGGGCCGGCTGAGAACGCCTCTGCTGCACCGCCTGGTAGCGCCGCTTGAACTCCTGCTGCTGCACCTTGTGATCCACGATGGGATCCGGGTAGCCGCAGCGCCGCCGCTCCTGTAGGGCCCAGGATCCCTTGGGATCCTCCCCCACCCACAGCAAAGCCGGGGTATCTAGCCCCGCCAGCTCCGGCAGGTAGCGACGGATGTACTCCCCTTCCGGGTCGTAGCGGGCTGCCTGGGTGGCCGGGTTGAAGATGCGCAGCGGCCTGGGATCCGTGCCCACACCGGCGCTCCACTGCCAGCCGCCGTTGTTGGCGGCCAGATCCCCGTCCACCAGCTTCTGCATAAAGTAGCGCTCTCCCCAGCGCCAGTCGATGAGCAGATCTTTAGTTAAAAAGCTGGCCACGATCATGCGGCAGCGGTTGTGCATCCAGCCGGTCTCGTTGAGCTGGCGCATGGCCGCATCCACGATGGGGTAACCCGTCTGTCCGGAGCACCAGGCCTGAAACCAGTCCTGCCGGTTGCCCCACTCCAGCGCATCAAAAGCTCGCCGGTAGGCGCCGCTCTCCACGTGGGGCCAGTGGGCCAGGACATGCTTGTAAAACTCGCGCCAGCACAGCTCCTGCCGCCAAGTTTGCAGGCTGCTTTCGGCCTCTTCACTGCGCACCTCTGCTTCCACCTCCCGCGTGGCCTGCCACACCTGACGAATGCCGATGGTTCCCCAGCACAGGTGGGGACTGAGGAGAGAGGTACCCTGTTCAGCCGGAAAATTGCGGGCCTGCTCGTAGTCCAAAATGCGCAGGCCCTGACAAAAATCCTCAAGCAGCGCTTGAGCTGCCCTCTCGCCTGCCGCCGGGATCCGCTGGTTGCAGACAAAGCCCAGATCCGCCAAGGTGGGCAGAGGTTGAGCTTTCAGGCTTGGCAGCGGCTGGAGCTCCTTGGGAGTGGGGAAGGGATCCGGCTTAGGCAAGCTGGACCAGCGGCGCCAGAAAGGGGTAAAAACCGAGTAGGGATCCCCCGCCTGGGTCACCACTTCCCCCGGACCGTGCAGCAGCATATCTTGGTAAGAAAAAGACGGGATCCCGGCTTCCGTCAAGCTGGCCCGCACCTGACTCTCCTGCTGCCGGGCCAAGGGATCCAGATCCTCGTTCCAAAACACGGCCTGCGCCCCCAGCTCGGTGGCCAACTGCCGCAGCTCCACCG
>NZ_JANSJB010000082.1:4987-12432 GCF_047462355.1 Synechococcus sp. H55.9
TGCCAAATCAAAACCGGGGAAGTCATAGGCTACTGAGGGACGGGATCCCATCTTGGCCGGTTCCCACCACCCCTTTCAACTCATTCCCCCCTCCTGGACAGCCAGGAGCTAGACTATGAAGAACCTTAAAGGGCTCTGTCAAATCTCTGGACGGTCGAGCAGCCGGCTGGGACAATAGCGGCAGCGTTCATCTGGCTTTTGTTGGCCATCGCTGTACCCCATTGCATAAGCTGTATCCCCCAACATCACCACCAATTGAGTTAGCTTCAGGGAGAGCAAGGGGTCAAGCGGCTCTGTGACATTCAGCATAAACTGCTCAATGGAGCGCCGCAGGGCCTCTGGCGTCTTGATCATCACGTCTCCATCCATCCATCGATGGCTTTAGGTATTCATACTCAAGGCAAGGTGGACATGGATTCAAGATAAAGGTAGAAGAGAGAGATGCTCGTAGCATCGGCTACTGTTCTGGGGATCGAGCCGACGAGGACTCTGCTCCACACCGGCCAGAGCCGGTTTGCGGATGAGCGGTAACCTAGGTATCCAAAAATGGCGACAGCGCGACGGGTGGCACGGGTAGCCGAGCTGATCAAACGGGAGGTCAGCCAAATCCTGCTCTCGGAGATCAAAGATGACCGCGTGGGGGCGGGCATGGTCAGCATTGTGGATGTCGAGGTTTCCAATGACTTGCAAAATGCCCGCATCTTCGTCAGCATCTATGGCGATGAAGCGGCCCAGCAGCAGACCATGGAGGGGCTGGCCTCTGCCACTCCCTTTGTGCGGCGGGAAATTGGCCAGCGCCTCGGCCTGCGACGGGTGCCGACGGTGGTGTTTTTGCAGGATCGCTCTTTGGAGCGGGGATCCCGGGTTCTGACCCTGCTCAACCAACTGAGACCGCCTGCCGAGGCTCAACAACAGGAGGAGCCCGGGGTTGAGGAAACGATGGAGGACACCGCCGGGGGTGAAGAAGACAATTGAGCAAACAACAATGGCTGCCCACTTTCGTGCCACCTTGGGGGATCTGCGCTAAAGCTCAGCCTGCTGTGCACAAGAGAGCAAAGAATCTACCCTGATGGCCAACGGCTTCGCGGCGACGCGGACAATGTCAAAGCCAGGTTTTCTCACCGAGAAGTTTTTGGATTTGTTAGGCTGAAGAAACTACACAGCCCTTCCCGTGGTTACCTGAACAGGATCAATGCCTGCGGCACGCCTAAACGACCACCAGAGCGCTCTATCCCAACTGGGAGTCGCAATAGTGCCGCCCACTGATAACGCGAAGGCATCAGCGTCGCTGTAGCGAACCTGCGAAAGGGCTGTAAAGTTTCTGTCCATGCCTTTTCTGCCTTTTCATGGATGTTCAAAGCCCACTGCAACCGGATCCCGCCCTGGCAGGTGCCACCCCTCTCCAAGCTCTGCAGGCTCTGAACCAGAGTGTTGCCGAAGCTTTGGTTTCCTGCTTGAAAGGGCAACCCCAACAAGCCACTCAGCACCTTTTACTGGCTCTGCCGCAGTTAATGGCTGCTCTGGGGGCTTTGAGGCAAAAATCTTCCGTTGGCGTCAGCGGGCCGGAGGCCTTGGCTGAGTCTACAGGCCGCGTTTCAGAAATCAACCCCAAGCGCATCATTCACATCGAGGGCAACCGTGTGGAAGTGTGGGTAGATAACCAGATTCGCAGCAGTTGGAGCATCTGGTCGGTGGGAGATCTCAAGGAAGTCTGCCGGCTGGCAGAAGAATTTGATTGTGGCCTCAGCTATTCTTTAGGAGATAGCTCAGGGTCGAAGTCGGCAATGCTGCTGTTGCCCCCCAATGCCGTCGATTTGCCCGACCGGCTCTCCAATCCCGAAGACTCCGCTGCCTAGCACCCTCAGCTTCGGTTGCTGCTTTTGCCGTTCAATCCCCATGGCAAAACCCCAACGGCTCCAGAAGCTTTTGGCTCAGCAGGGCTTGGCCTCTCGTCGCCAGGTGGAAGCCTGGATCCTGGCGGGTCGCATTCGGGTGAATGGGAAAGTGGTCACCGAGCTGGGCTTTAAGGCTGATCCGGAACAGGATTGCGTCGAGGTGGATGGGCGGCCAATCTCTTGCAGGGATCCGGCCCGCCACGTTTTGCTTCTGCACAAGCCGCTGGGGGTCTTGTCCACCTGTAAGGATCCCTGGGGACGCAAGACAGTGCTGGATCTGCTTCCCCCACCCTGGAACCGACAGATCCGCCTCTATCCCGTGGGCCGACTGGATGTCGATAGCAGTGGCGCTTTGCTGCTCACCAACGATGGTGACCTGACACTGAAGCTAACCCATCCGCGCTACCATCTGCCCAAAACCTATCGAGTCCAGGTACAGGGACATCCGAGCCAGGCCACCCTGCAACAGTGGCGAGACGGAGTAGACTTAGAGGGGTACACCACTCTGCCGGCGGAAGTGGAGTTTTGTTCTGCCCCCGATTCCGGGCAGAGAAAGCATCCCGATTCCTCCTGGCTGAGGATAGTTTTGTTTGAGGGACGCAACCGACAAATTCGGCGGGTGGCAGAGCAGCTTGGGCATCCGGTGCTGGCCTTGCATCGGGAAGCCATCGGCCCAGTACGTCTGGGCAATCTGAGGGCAGGCCAGTTCCGCCAGTTGGATCCCCAAGAGGTTCAGGCCTTGCTGGCCCCGTTTGCCGCCGCCGACAGCTCAGCTCTGCCCAAGATCGCCTCTTTTTTCTCTTCCCGTCCTTCTTCATAATGTTGGGTACGGGGAGAAAAGGACAGAACGGCTTGCGGCTGTATCTTCTTGTCTGCTGACAATTTGGGGCTGCTTGTAAACCAGCTTCCTCTCTTCCACAGGTGACCAAACGATGCAAGAGTCAGCACACTCTAAGGACTCCGTCCCGCTAACGCGATTGGAAGCCCTGGGATCCCTGCTGCGGCAAACACGGGAGGCACGGGGCCTGACGTTAAGCGAAGTAGCCAACGATACCTTTATTCGCTCCCAGTATCTACAGGCGCTGGAGGAAGCCGATTTGAGCCGGTTGCCGGAGCCGGTCTATGTGCAAGGGTTTCTCAAGCACTATGCCAACTATTTGGGGTTGGATGGCGAAGCCCTGTCTCGGCAGGCTCTTCCACTTCTATCGGCCAAAACGCCCCCTGGATCTGCTCCCCTTCTGGCTGCTGGTGGGCAGCCCGCCTTTGCCCTGCGCCCTCTCCACCTTTGGGTCGCCTATGTGGTGCTGGTCGTGCTGGCAGTGGGGGGATTATCGGCTCTTTTGGAAGGCACAGGCAATCCCTTTGGGCGTTGGCTGGTGAGCCTGCCGAGGATTGGCCGAGAGGGATCCGGCCAGCAACCCCCTGCTGCCAACTCTCCGGATCGCACCCTGCCGGCAGCTCAGCCTACGGCCCGCCAACTGTTTCCCACCCTTGACCAATGGACGCGCATTCAAGGCGTTTTTCCCGAGATATTGGAAGCCTACTCAGGGGGAGTGGGGCGCAAGCCGGTGCGTCTGGACATCCGCGTTGTCGAGCGCCCCTCCTGGTTGCGGGTCATTGCCGATGGGCAAACGGTTTTCGAGGCTACCTTACAGCCAGGGGCCGAGTTGAATTGGGAAGCGGAGCAATCGATTGTTTTGCGTACCGGCAATGCGGGCGGTGTGTTGGTGACCTTTAACGACCGGGAGCTTGGGGTGATGGGCCGGTTTGGAGAAGTGAAAGAACTGATGTTTGAGCCGGGGTTGGATATTCAGTCCCTGCGCTAGGGATCCGGCCTATCATGTGTCAGTGGCCACCCGGAAGCGATCTCCCACCCCTGGGAGCGGAGCTGCTGCAACAGGTGCCGGACTTTGTCGATGTCTTTATCGCCTGGCCGGCGTTCCACACCGCTGGAGAGATCGATGCCGTTGGGCTGAAGGTGGCTGAGGGCCTGCCGCACATTGTCCGGTTTCAACCCACCGGCCAGCAGCCAAGGCAAGGGCAGGGATCGGTGGGCCAGTTCCGGCCAATTGAGGGTTTGCCCCGTTCCACCCGCCTGTTGGGGGTGATAGGCATCCAAGAGCAGCCCCTCTACACAGTCTCGGTAGAGATTGGCCCCTTCCAGATCCGCCGGGTGGCGAATGCGCAAGGCCTTGATGCGGCGGATCCCGGGCAGCCATTCCCCCAACTGCCGACAATCCTGGGGGGATTCCTGGCCGTGCAACTGGATGGCCGTGAGGCCCACCGCTTCCACCCAGGCGGCGATGACGCGGGGATCCTGATCCAGAAAGACCCCCACTTTTTCCACAGGGCCGGGCAGAGATCCCACCCAGCGGGCCATTTCCTGTAGGGGCAAATAGCGAGGCGTATCGGGCACAGCAATAAACCCAAGAGCGCTCACCCCCAACGCGGCAATGGCCTCCGCCTGATCCTGACGGGTGATCCCGCAGATTTTGACAAACAACTGGCCCATTGGGATCCCTTCCGACAATCAACCTACCCCAGTCACTTCAAATCCAATAGCAACGAAACGGTTCGTTATGCCGTTATTGCTACGCAACGCTGTCGCAAACGCGCCCCTCCAACTCCCCTCTCCCTCAGGGAGAGGGGCTGGGGGTGAGGGAGTCCCTCAGGGAGAGGGGCCGGGGGTGAGGGATCCTCCCTCAGGGAGAGGGGCTGGGGGTGAGGGCAGCACCTACTTTTGGTCGGGGCGCATTTGCAGAGGATCCGGCTGTCCTGGATGAAGCGTGTTGATCCGGCGCACCATTTGCCACAGCCGTCCAAAGTTACGCTGGTTAAAGTGCATCACCAGCCGCGGCAGATGGGCAATATCTTCCTCAGCTTCTTCCGGCAGGGCCTCGGTTTGCTCGATCCGGCCCCCATCGAGAATGTCGGCAAACTCTTCATTCAAGGTATCCAGAGCTTGGGGCGAGAGTTTGGTATTCAGGCGCAAGACCAAAAGCTCCCGCACGTAGCGATTGCTGTGAAAGACGCGATAAAAATCGACAATCTGCTGGCAGGCATCTCCCACATCATCAGTTAAGGTGTAGAGGAAAAGATCTTCTGGGCTGATTAGGCCGCGGCCAAGCAAGTGCTCCCGCACGTACTCATCCCATTCCTTCCAGTAGCAGCCACCTGTTCTGTCCACCAGCACCAAGGGCATGAGCTTGGTTTTGCCGGTTTGCATTAGGGTTAAGCATTCAAAGGCCTCATCCTGGGTGCCAAAGCCGCCAGGGAAAAGCACCAGCGCGTCGGTTTCTTTGACAAAGAAGAGCTTGCGAGAAAAGAAATACTTGAAGTTGATGACCCGATCACTGGCAGCAATGACGGGATTGGCCATCTGCTCGAAGGGAAGCTGGATGTTGAGCCCAAATGAGTTTTCCAGCCCTGCCCCTCGATTGCCGGCTTCCATGATACCGCCCCCGCCCCCCGTCAGCACCATGAACCCCCGCTGGCTGATGCAGTGGGCAAACAACTGGGCCTGACGATATTCGGGACTTTCCGGCCCCAGCCGTGCCGAGCCGAAAACGGTGATCTTGCGCTGATGGACATAGTTTTGAAAGGCAGCAAACCCCTGTTCCAAGTCCTCAAGAGTGGCCGCCAAGATTTTGGCATCCAAGCGGCTTAGCTCCAGGGATCCCATGCGCTGCAAAGACTGCAAAATCCGCAGCCACGCTGTCCGGTTGGGGTGATGTTCCAACTGCTTTAGGCGGGTCTCAGCGCTGGAAAAAACCTCTCGCAGAAGAGAAGAAACTGAATCGGTCAAGCTGGGATCCAAAGCTCTCTAAGATTCACTCTAATGAGTTCTCGGCACAAAATATCAACCAAGTTCCCATCCAGACCTCAAAAGTTACATTCCGAAACATCTGGGCTCCTGTCCCGGCTACTTCGCCCAGGCATCGGCCCACCTCTGCGTAGCGGTAGTCAGGAGATTTCTTACACCGCCCAGAGGTGAACCCATAAACGCCAAGACAAAGCCTTGAAGTCCTGCCTACTGGCGCCTGTGCTCATCGGCCTTGCGAGTTTTTCACCACAGCAGACGAGCAGAGCGTAGCACAGCAACTTGGTCGCGCACTAAAGTACGGAGCTACCCAGCTTATCTTCTGTGTCGAAGTGCTTTTCCAAAATTGTGGTCAGAGTTGCCTTGGGCACAGCACCGACCACCACATCCACCTTTTGGCCGCCTTTGAACAACATCAGAGTGGGAATGCTGCGAATACCGTACTGACTGGCAGTTTGAGGATTCTCATCAGTATTGATCTTTACAACCTTAACTTTGCCGGCATACTGCTCAGCTATCTCCTGAACCACAGGAGCCACCATGCGGCAGGGGCCACACCAAGGTGCCCAAAAATCGACCAAGACCGGAATATCGCTGCGAAGCACCTCTTCTTCGAAGGTGGCATCAGCGATATCTATTGCTGCAGACATGCTTGGAGAACTCCTGAAACAATACCTATCATGGTTCCTAATCTTAGCACAGCTCTCTGGCTGCTGCCGCCTGCTTCCACCACGGCCTACCCCCTTGCAGAGGGTGCCTCTGGGAACATGGCCCACACCAACGGCATCGCAAAGTATCTGGCTGGGGCTGAAACGGGCTTCTACAGGCTCTATCATCGCTTTAGCGGTGAGGCTGTGATGGGGCCCGAGCGAGGATAATTGCCGTGTCCACACGCTTATCCCCAAAGCCGAGGGCGTGTGCCTCATCTGCACCAGTCCCACGGAAGCCATAGCATGACAAAAAACCCACCGCGCTCTTTGGATAAAACGCCAGACCAGATGCCTGCCCGCGCGCCAGGCGAGAAAACTGGGATCCCGCACACCATGGACGATCCCTCAGTCATCGCAACGAACCTGGATAAGCGCTACCGAGTTCTTGTCGTTGATCCACCTTGGAACCAAGGCAAAACCGGCAAACGCAAGGCTCGTCCCAATCAAACCACAACTCTGGACTATCCCACAATGAGCAAGGAAGAATTGATGAAGTTACCCATCAACCTGTGGGCGGAAGAGCAGAGCTTCTTGTGGTTGTGGGCAACCAATAGCAAGGATCGCAGCACCGGAGAGCCCATCCTGAAGATAGCGTTCGACTTAATGGAAGCGTGGGGATTCACCTTCTATACAATGATCACATGGAATAAGCGTACTGGCCCATGTCCATTTGGACCTTACCAAGTTACCACTGAGCACGTTCTATTCGGATATAAGGGCAAGGCTGTGTTTGATCGAAAACATTTTGGTAAGATGCAGACCTGCTTTACAGAAACTCCGACAACTCATAGCGCCAAACCGGATTCCTTCTACAAGCGTATTGCGGAATATTTTGAAGGGCCGCGCCTTGATGTGTTCGCGCGCCAGGTACGCGATGGCTACGACGGATGGGGCAACCAATACGGTCTGCTGACTCCAGATGCAAAACGACCAAGAGTGCTGCGTCATGCCAAAAGCTGTCAAGATACTCCTGCCGCATGCTAGTTATCGATACCCTGAACCACAGCTTTTTCCGACTTT
>NZ_JANSJB010000083.1:0-2729 GCF_047462355.1 Synechococcus sp. H55.9
CGCTCCTGCTTGTAGAGCTGCAGAAGAACTCTCATCAGCGGCACGATCTGGCTAATGTGCACCCGATCCTGAAACGGCTGGGCCAGGCGATCCCCTTGCGGGCTGGCCCCCAGCCAGATTTGGTAGTAGCCATCGGGGGCGGATCCCACCAAGCCGAGCTCTGCCAAGTAAGGCCGGGCACAGCCATTGGGGCAGCCGGTCATGCGCACCAAAAAGGGCGAATCCTGCAGCCCCAGCTCCTGCAACACCTGATCCAACTGGCGAATCAGGGTGGGCAAAGCTCGCTCTGACTCGGTGATGGCCAAGCCGCAGGTGGGAAGCGCCGGACAGGCCATGGAGAGCCGCACCAGCTCCGGGATCTCCTCTTTGGAAAGCACCCCATGGGACTTGAGGATCTGGTTAATGGCTTCTCGCTGGCCCTCCTCGATGTTGACGAAGATCACGTCCTGCGTAGGAGTCAGCCGCAGGTGTAGAGAAAATTCCTCTACAATCTTGCGCAGGGCCGTTTTCAACTGCCGCTCCGGCGTATCTTGGATGCGGCCATTTTCAATCGAGAGGCCCAAAAACCAACGGCCATCCCCTTGCTCGTGCCAGCCCAGGTAGTCGTCGCTGTTGGGTATACACTTGGGCAAGGGACGAAAACGGGGCAATTTTTCCCCAACATACTCCTCAACAGCGCGGCGAAACTTGCGGATCCCCCAGTCGCGCACCAGATACTTCAGCCGTGCCTGCTTGCGGTCGTAGCGGTTGCCGTGATCCCGCTGCACCGCCAAAATCGCCTGGCAAACCCGGTACACCGCTTCCGGCGGGGCAAAGCAGAGCTTCTGGGCCAAAAGGGGTTGGGTCTCCTCCTTGCCGTGGGTGCGCCCCATGCCGCCGCCCACCACGATGTTGAAGCCCTTGAGGTTGCCCTTGCGGTCGGTGAGGACGATCAAACCCAGGTCTTGGGAGTACACATCGACGGTGTTCTCCCCGGCTACGGCGATGGCCGTCTTAAACTTGCGGGGCAGATAGACCGGGCCATAGAGAGGTTCCGGCCCCTCCAGCCTCACGCCGTTGCCTACAAACTGCTCGGCTTCCCGGACTTCCGGATCCACCGGCGGGATGGGAACCGCCTCCCCATCCACCCACAGCTCGTAGTAGGCAGAAGTCTTTGGAGCCAGGAGATCCGCCAGCTTGCGGGCATACTCCTGGGCGTAGCGGTAGGCAGGCCGGTTTTTGTAGGGGGCGACTGGTGCCATGACGTTGCGGTTGACATCGCCACAGGCGGCCAGGGTGGATCCCATCTGCCGGACGATGCTGGCCACCGTGGCCTTGAGATTTTTCTTCAAGATCCCGTGGAGTTGAAAGGTCTGCCGGGTGGTGGCCCGCAGGGTGCCGTTGCCGTACTCCTCGGCCAGCCGATCCAGGGTCAAGTAGAGCTGCGGCGGCACATGCCCCCCCGGAATACGGGTGCGCAACATCATCTCGTAGGCCCGCTCCAACCCCTCCTGCTTTCGCTGCTGCCGCAGATCCCGGTCGTCCTGCTGGTAGGCGCCATGAAACTTGAGCACCTGCACCGCCGCCTCGCTAAAGTGGGTAGTGTCTTGGGCCAGCTCCTGCTGCAAGGGATCCCGCAGGAAATGGCTATCTGCCTTGATCTGCTCCACCTTGGAGCGCTTGGCCTCAGAGCCGACAAGGGAGCTCATCTGATTCTCCAGTAATCCGGTCGGAATACCTGTGAAACAGGGTAGCATCTCCCCTGGACTGCGTCCAGTTCTATGGGTTTGAGGTGGAACAGCCTACCCCCCTCTCCCAGAGGGAGAGGGGACGGGGGTGAGGGTCGTCACTCTGTCTGAGAGAGGGGCCGGGGGTGTTCGCGCTAGCGGCGCGGAGCGCTTGGGTCGTCACTCAGGGAGAGGGGCCGGGGGTGAGGGGTACCAGGGCAGATTGAGAGCTAAGGCAGCGCTCTAGCCGGCCAGGGCCAAGCGGGCGCCGTATTCTGCCGCCGACCAGAGTTTCCAGGCAGAGTTGCCCTGTAGCTCCAAGACCAGGTCGTGGTAGGCCAGGAGAGTGGGGCGGTGGCCGACGCTGACGTAGATGGTGTTGAGGTGTTGCAGTTGCAGGTAGAGCAGCTTTTCGTTGGCTACATCTAGAGCGCTGGTGGCCTCGTCCAAAATGGCGTAGCGGGGCTGAGTAATCAAAATGCGGGCAAAGGCCAGGCGCTGCTGTTCCCCCAAAGAGAGGGTGCTGGCCCAATCTTTCTCCACGTCAAAGCCGCCCACCCGCTCCGGCAAATCGGCTAGGTTCACCTGGGCCAAAACCCGGATGAGATCTGCATCGCTGAGATCCCGGCGACGACCTGGATAGAGGAGTTGATCCCGCAGGGATCCCAGCAGCATGTAGGGCTTTTGCGGCAGGAAGAGCATCTCGGTGGTGTCGGGGCGGGCGATGGATCCCTGGCCGTTGTTCCACAGGCCGGCAATGGCCCGCAGTAGGGAGCTCTTGCCGCTGCCGCTGGCCCCCACAATGAGCAGCCGTTGGCCTGCCTCTAAACTCAGGGACAGATCCCGCACCAGGGTTCGTTCCGAGTTTGGTGTTAGCAAAGTAACCTGCTGCAGCGCCAGTTGGGGAGCGATGCGAGTTTGGATGGTGCTCTCCCGGTCGCGGGTGTGGCGCAGGGCCGGATTCTCCAACGTTTCGTAAAAGGACCCTAGACGGTTGATCCCGGCGGCAAAGCTGGAGATGCT
>NZ_JANSJB010000083.1:2829-12285 GCF_047462355.1 Synechococcus sp. H55.9
CCCAGCTTCAGCCGTGTATACCGATAGATCACCAAAATGGGAATGGCCGAGATGATCAACACCCCGTAGATGATTAAAAACTGCCAGAAGGTGTTCTCTTCTTTTTGCTGTAGGGCGGTGTCGATAAACCGAAAGATAAAGCTGATCATCACGTTTAATCGGTTTACCGTTAAAGATAGAAACAGCAAAAAGGTCAACAACAGCCATTGCAGCCAGCGCCGCTGAATCTGGCGCCACACCAGCCCAAAGGCCAGGCTGCTCAGAGCCAAGCTGGCTGCGGCCACCCACAGCAGCGGCGAGGCCAAGTTTCTCTCCGTTTGCGCCACCAGCCCGGCTGCTACATTGGTAAAAAACTCTGGGAACAGGGCCTGACCAACCAAGGTCACCCCAATCTCCACAAAGAACATCAAGGCAACCACAAACACCATGGCCGCTGCCAGCAAGCCAAAGAAAATCCAGCCCCCGTAGCGCACCCGCGGATAAAAGTAGGGCTGAGCTACCGTGATAAAGCGGTCCCAAAGTTTGCGGTCGAAATTAAATTGAGCGGCTTGGGATTCCATGTTTGTGGTCGTGGTCAAGAGCGTGGGATCGACATCTTCCAGGCTAGCAGGCCAGGGATCCCTTCTCGGTCCACCAGGAGCAAATCCCTTCGCCTCTGAGGAAGAGCCCCGCTGCTCATGCTGAGCCAGTGCTGGTAGGGCTTATGTCCAGCCTACTTTTGCCCAAAGCTTCTGTTTTCAGTCGGGATCCCCTTGCAGCCGCTTTTGCCACGCCGCTTGGGCCGCCAGCCACACCGTCTGGACCGGCACGCGGAACTCTTGGGCGCAGGCCACACAGTCGCGGAACTCCGGCTGGGCGTTGACAATGCGGCCATGGTGATGGGCCACCTTGATGTCCACCAGGCCGTAGGGGGTTTCCACCCGCTCGATCCGCCGCTCCAGGACGGTGCGCTGCTGCTGGGAGTGGCGGATGCCCAGGGTAGTGGTTTCCCGGAAGATGAGCTCCTGGCACTCCGGCACCCGATCCGGCGGGCAGATTACCGTCAACAACACCCCTGGTCGCCCCTGCTTCATGGTGATGGGCTGGGTAAACACATCCCAGGCGCCAAGGATCAGCAACTGCTCGCAGGTATAGGCAATCACTTGGGGGTTGAGGTCGTCAATCTGAGTTTGCAGCACCGAGACGATCTCGGTTGGCTCTTCCCCCTGGGACTGGCCAATCCAAAGACGAAACACGTTGGGAATGGGCAGCTCGCGGCTGCCGGCCCCGCGCCCCACTTTTTCCAGCCGCAGCGGTGGACAGGGCCCAAACGCTTCTGCCAGCGCCACCGCCAAGGCTGCGCCGGTGGGGGTAACCAGCTCGGCTTCCACGCCGTTGCTAAACACCGGCACCCGCCCCATCTCCCACAGCTCGATCACCGCCGGCACGGGCACCGCTAGTTGGCCGTGTTCGGTGCTCACCCAGCCGCCGCCAATGGGGTGAGGAGAGGAGATCACCCGCTCCACCTGCAGCCAATCCAGGCCGATACAGGTGCCGACGATATCCACCAGGGCATCGACGGCCCCTACCTCGTGGAAATGCACTGTTTCCAGGGGCACCTGATGGACTTTTGCCTCTGCTTGCGCCAGCTTCTCAAAAACTTTGAGGCTGCGGGCCTTGACCGCGGGAGCCAACCGGGATCCGGCAATCAAAGCCTGGATTTCCTTCCAAGGGCGGGCGGGCGGGGATCCGTCCAACACTTCTACCACCGCCTGTAGGGCAGGCTGGCCACACCGCTGCACCCGCTTCGCCTGCAGGCTGTATTCCCCCTCGATGCCCAGCGCCTGGAGCTGCTGCTTGAGATACTCCAAGGGCACCCCACAATCCAGCAGCGCCCCCAGACACATGTCGCCGGCAATGCCCGCCGCACAGTCGAAGTAAGCTATTCTCATGCCAGAGAACTGGGGGTGACAGCTATTGTAGGCAGCAACTGGCCTGGTCCGGTGATGGGAGAGGAATTAGGCTTCCCCAGAGTCTGAAGATTGAGAAGATTGGGCAGCAGATTCCCGCCAGTGTTGGATGACGTTGCCCAAATTGCGCCGAAACTCTCCAATTCCCAAGAGGGATCCGGGGTTGGGATCCCAGGAAGCCGAGAACACGCCGTAGCTGATGCCCAAAAAGCCAAGGCCAAACAAGGTTAGCGACTCCACCAAGGTGAAGTAAGGGGGCAAAGCCACCACATGGTTGGTTAAGAGGTAGTAATTGATGAAAAAGCTGCTCAGGCCCAGCCCAGAGGGGATCCCGGAAAACACCAGGATCCGCCGCACCATCCGCCGGCTGACCTCAGGGGGGATCGCAGCAACAGATTCCTGCTTAGGCGGCTTCTTCTCGACCTCAGCAGAGGTAGAACTGGGGCGACGGCGGACGGCTTTGGAATGGCGGCTGGATTTGGCCACAAAGACAGCTCTCCGATAGCGTTTTGGATGGGTACCTACTTTTTCACCCGGATGTTCAGCCGTTCGGCCAGCTCCCGGAAGCGGTCAGGAGAATGCTTAGCGATGTAGTTGAGCAGCCGCTTGCGCCGACCGATCATCATCAGCAAGCCGCGGCGGGAGTTGAAATCTTTCGGGTTTTTCTGGAGGTGCTGCGAGAGTTGGTTGATGCGGCTGGTGAGCAGAGCCACCTGAACATCGGCAGAACCGGTGTCGGTGTCGTGAAGTCGATAGCTCTCGATGATCTGCTGCTTCTCTTGTTGCAATAAGGCCATAAGATCAAAGGACTGGATGCACTGCTTCAAAATAATAACATCGACCTTTTGTCCCTTGCTATTGCCGGGGATGATCGTGGAGACAAGGGGAGCATGACACCAACCTCTGGAAATCCTCCGGCACTGCCGGCTTTGCTGGAACTGCTGAATTCACAAGACCTGGGAGATCGGCTGCGCGCCGTCAACAAGGCCAGAGAACTGCCTGGGCCAGAAGCCTTGACGCTGTTGCAGCAAGCCATAGCCGACGAGAATGCCCGCGTCCGCTATGCCGCCATCAGCCAGATGGGCACCCTATCTGGTGTCGATCCTGCCCCCCTTTTGCCCATTTTGCAGCGCTCTTTGCGAGAAGATCCGGAGTTCGATGTGCGGGCTGCTGCTGCCGCTGCCCTGGGGGATCTGAAGCAGCCGCAGGCCCTGGACGATCTTCTGGGGGCTTATCGGCGGGAAACAGAGTGGCTAGTGCGATTCAGCGTCGTCGCCGCCCTGGGGGAGCTGGGCAACTCTGCCGCCTTCGACACCCTGGTGGAAGCTTTGCAAGCAGGAGATGATCTGCTGACAACAGCCGCTGCCGCCGCCCTGGGGGATCTGGGGGATCCGCGAGCCATCCCCCATCTAGAGCCCCTCATCGATTCAGACGATTGGCAGTTGCGCTACCGCGTCTGCATTGCCCTGTCCAAGCTGGGCACCGAAGCCGCCCGCCCCGGCCTAACCCGGCTGGCCCAGGATCCCCAAGAGCAGGTGGCCGCCCACGCCCGCGCCGCCCTGGAATCCCTGTAGATCTCCGGCCAACCTGCCCTAGCTCATGGCGTTGATGATGTAATCAAAGTAGGGAGCGGCCTCGGCGGCGGAGTCCGGATCCAACAGGCTGAGGGCTGCTTCCTTCAAAAAGACCATCGCGTCGATCATGCCGGCGATGGGCACGTTGAGGGCGTTGTACATTTCCCGCACCCCTATCAGGCCGATGGACTCAATCGGCTCTTTGCTGCCGGCAATAATGCCATAGGTCACCAGACGCAGGTACCAGTCGTAATCTCGCAAACATTGGTTGTAGCGCTTGTCACCGTAAGCATTGCCGCCGGGTTGCACATATTCCGGCCGCTTGGCAAATAGCCGCTTTTGGGCCTCGTCGATGATGCGCTTTTTATTTTCTGTTAGCACCTGAGCGATTTGCAGACGCCTCTCGCCCGTAGTCATGTAGTTTCTGATGGCTTCCAGTTCGCTGACTGAGAGGTAACGCAGTTGGTCATCCGCGGTCTCGATGATCTGGTTGATCACGCTCACGGTAGGGATTCTCCTGTTTTGTAACGCTCTTTCAATTCACTTAATCAAGCCAGCCCAGCAACCCATCCCCCTAGCCAAAGGTTGGCCCAGAAGATGAGAAGACAACTTAGCAAGCTAACTGCTCCCAGTTTAGGATAGGACAGACCTTCCCTCAAGCACCTGGCCCAGCCGGCAGACTGGCTCTAAATCCGGCCTCGCAGCCATTGGGCCATCTCGTTGGGACGTGGGGCGGCCTCCAGACACACCTCTGCGGTAATCCGCCCCTCTTGGTAAAGCTTAAACAGAGACTGATTCATGGTACACATGCCCTCGTAGGAGCCATCGGCGATCAGCTCCTCAATTTCGTCCACCGCTCCCCGCTTGATGTAGTCGCGGATGGCATCGGTGTTGCGCATGATCTCATGAGCCGCTGCCCGCTTGCCATCGGTGGTGCGCACCAGCGTTTGGGCAATAATTGCTACTAGAGTCTCCGCCAGTTGCAGGCGCATTGGCTCCTGCTCCTCCGGCCTGTAGATCCCCAAGAGACGCTCGATGGTGCGGACGGCGCTGTTGGTGTGCAGGGTTCCGAAGACCAAGTGGCCCGTCTGGCCTGCCTTCAGAGCTGTATCCACCGTTTCCCGATCCCGCATCTCCCCAATCAGGATGATGTCTGGATCTTCCCGCAGCGAGGCTTTCAAGGCATTGGCAAACTCCAGGGTGTGGATGCCGACCTCCCGCTGCCGCACCATTGATTTCTTGCTCTGGTGGACGAACTCGATGGGATCTTCAATAGAAATGATGTGCTTGGGAAAATTGGAGTTGACGTAGTCCACCATCGCCGCCAGAGTCGTGGACTTACCGGAGCCGGTGGGGCCGGTCACCAAAACCAAGCCTTTGTGCTCTTCGGCAATGCGCTTCAACACCTCAGGCGCCCGCAACTGTTCCAGCGTCAAGATCTTGAGCGGGATCAGACGCATCACCATGGCCGGGCCGAGCAGAGAAACAAAACAGTTGACCCGACAACGCACCAAACCCTCGTACTGGATGGCGGTATCCAGCTCCAAACATTCTTCAAACTGACGAATTTGATTCTCCGGCAAGCTTTCCCGCAGCCAGCCATAAAACATCTCGGTGGTGGTGACCGGGTAGTTGCTCAAGACCATCTGCCCCCGATCCCGGAAACGAGGCACTTCCCCCACCCCCAGGTGAATATCGGAGTAGCCCTTGTCGTAGGCTTCCTGTACCAGTTGGCGCAGCGTCGGGCCAGCGGGGGCAGACTTAGGAGCAGCAGCGGCCACCGGGATCCGCCCGGCAGCCGTGGGGCGAGCTGGGGGCACAAAAGGCGGAGCAGCCGGACTGGGGGGCGACACCGGAGGCCGACCCGCAGCGGCAGGAGGAGTGGGCAGAGGCATCTGCGGGGGAGTGGCAGGGCCGGGCATGGGCACCGGTGTCTGCGGGGGAGCGGCAGCCACGCCCGGCGGGATGGGCCGGCCCAGGATAGGTTTGGGCGCACTGGGGGCAGGGCGCGATCCAGTTCCTTGCGGGAGGGGAGCAGCCGCACCCAGTATCGGATCCAACTGCGTTGGGGGCTCCACCTTGGGCGTCTGAGCAGCCGCACGCGGAGGGCGCTGGGCAACAGGCGGGGTCGGCGGCTTCCAACCGGAGTCTAAGTCGGTGGGAAATTGATTTTCGGGGCTGACCTCGCTCATAACAGGCCTCGCTTCTGGCAGGATCTGCGTCGATTTTAAGCTAGTATTCCCAGCCTGAGCAGAGGATTAGCTTTCTTGCCGGCAAAGCTCCGCGGGATCCTTAAAAGTTGGACGGGTGGCGAATGAGGCTCAAGAACTCCTCCCGCGTGCGGGGATCCTCCTGGAACACCCCCACCATCGAGCTGGTAACCGTCCAAGAGCCGGGCTTTTGCACCCCCCGCATCACCATGCACATGTGGGTAGCCTCGATAACCACTCCCACCCCATAGGGATCCAGCATGGTCATCAAGGCTTCCGCGATCTGGCGGGTAAGACGCTCCTGAACCTGCAGGCGGCGGGAGTACATCTCGACAATGCGGGCAATCTTGCTCAGGCCAACCACTTTTTGGCGGGGGATGTAAGCCACATGGGCCTTGCCGATAAAGGGCAACAGATGGTGCTCACAGAGGCTAAATAGGGTTACGTCCCGCAGCAGCACCATCTCGTCGTGGCCCTCGTCGAAGATGGCGCCGTTGATGAGATCTTCCAGGGACTGCTGATAGCCGCTGGTCAAAAACTTCAGCGCGGCCACCACTCGCTCCGGGGTTTTCTTGAGACCCTCCCGCTGGGGATCTTCCCCAATGCCCCGCAGCAACGTCTCCACTGCGGCCACCATCGCCGGATCCAGGCTTTCTGAGCCCCTGGGCTCTTGCTCTGCCGAGTGGGACAGATCGCGAATAACCCGAGACTTGAGGTTGGCTTTGTCGTTGAGTCGCAATTCGGCACCGGATCCAGGCTTGGCAAGAGTCATAGCAGGATATTCCTTTGGTTGAACGAAGGGTTGAAGGAACTTGTCGAGGGAGACAGGGCCGGGAAACCCTCAAAACTGGGCTAGCAAGGCCACCCCAGGAAGAGCCAGCCTAAAAGGCCCCCGCCGCCGGCATGAGGGTGAGATCTTCCACCACAGCACCCCTGGGCAGGCGAACGAGATAAGCAATCAAGTCCGCCACCCACTCCGGCGAGAGCATTTTGGAACGGTCGAAATCCACCTGAACCGTATCCGTATCCCAGAGAGGCGTATCCACCGCTCCGGGACAGAGGCTGGTTACCCGGATGCCGTGCTGTCGTTCTTCTTCGGCCAAGGCCTGAGAAAAGCCCAGCAGGCCGAACTTGCTGGCGCAGTAGGCTCCCCAATTGGGAAAGGCTCGCTTGCCCGCAATCGAGACGACGTTGACAATCACGCCGAAGCGCTGCCGGCGCATCGCCGGCAGGACGGCTTGGGCGCAGAGAAAAGCTGCCGTCAGGTTCAAGTCAATCACCCGCTGCCAATCCGATAAAGCTACGTTGGCCAAGGGACCAACGTAGGCCACGCCCGCATTATTCACCAAGACATCGCAACCGCCAAATCGATCCAAAAGAGCTTGCAACTGCTGCGGTAGAGCGGGCAAGTCGGCCAAGTCGATGGGAAAAACCTCCGCCTTTCCTCCTTTTGCCTGGATCTCCGCCTGCACGGCCAGCAAATCGGGATGGGAACGGGCCACCAAAGCAACCGCTATCCCTTCCTCGGCCAGTCTCAGAGCTACCGCTTTGCCGATCCCTCGACTGGCCCCTGTGATCAAGGCACGTTCGGGAAACTGGGGCTCAAAACTCATCCACAATAAGACTCTAGGATGCGCTGTCAAGAACAAGCGCCACCAGAGACCGGTAAACTTCGTTAACTGAGTTTAACACTGATTCCCGCCTACCACTCGAATCAAACGGGAAAGGCTGGGATTGATCCTATCCCTGCCGCCATCCATCTGCCCTGAGTCGGGCCGGGCAGGACTTAAGGTATGGTAGTCTGGTGAAAAATAGTGAAAATCTTTTGCAACAACTGTCATGACTGAGTTCTTGGTTTCCTCAACGTCCACTGCTGCCCGGGCGGATTCTCCCTACATTCTTCAGGTTGAGGGCATTAGCAAGAGGTTTCCTGGCCAGCGGCAGTTGGTTTTGCAGGAAGTGGCGTTTCGTCTGCCCCAGGGAGACATTCTGGGGATTGTGGGCCCGTCGGGCTGCGGGAAAACCACCTTATTGCGCACCATTGCCGGCTTTGAGCAGCCGGATGGCGGGCGGATCCTGCTGGGGGGGCGAGTGGTGGCCGGGGAGGGGCAATGGATCCCACCGGAGCAGCGGGGGGTGGGGCTGGTGTTTCAGGATTTTGCCCTGTTTCCCCACTTGGACGTGCTGGCCAATGTGATGTTTGGACTCCGGCCCGCCACCCTATTTGCGTCGGCAGGGGGGGGCGGCAATCGCTCCTCCTCACCTGAGTTGCGAGGCGCTGCCCAACAGGCGCGGGAACGGGCTTACGAGGTCTTGCGGTTGGTGGGTCTAGAGGACTACGCCCATCGTTATCCGCACGAGCTTTCCGGCGGGCAACAGCAGCGGGTGGCCCTGGCTCGGGCTTTGGCCCCCAGGCCCAGCCTGATCCTTTTGGATGAGCCGCTCAGCAATCTGGATGTGCAGGTGCGCTACTATCTGCGGGAGGAAATCCGCAAAATCCTCAAGCAAACCCAGACCTCGGCCATTTTCGTCACCCACGACCAGGAAGAGGCCCTCTGCCTTTCCGATTGGGTGGCGGTGATGCGGGAAGGGCGTATTGAGCAATGGGGATCCCCGGAGGAAGTCTATCGAGAGCCGGCCACCCGCTTTGTGGCCGAGTTTATTACCCAAGCCAACTTTCTTCGCTGTGAGCGGCGGGAGTTCGGTTGGCAGGCTGAAGAGCTGTCGCACATCCCCTTTCAGGCTTTGGGAGATCAGCGCGACCCCAGCTTGCGCTGCGCAGAGCTGATGATTCGGCAGGAGGAGTTGCATTTGCATCCTGACCCTCAGGGCGGCCTTGTCATCCGGGATCGACAGTTTTTGGGACGAGAGTATCGCTATTGCTTGATCGCAGAGTCTGGCAAAGAATTGCACGCCTTGGCGCGGGAAGCGCTGCCTGTGGGCACGCGAGTTCGAATTGCCATCGGGCAAGGTCGTCTGTTTCCCATTGCTGGGCCTGAGGGATCCCCGCTACAAAAACAAACCTGACCCAAAAGCCGCCCTTTTGCCCGACGTTCTCCCGGAGGCATGACCCAGGCGCTCCCTATCTGGCAGCAAACTGGGTAGGCTGTTGATGGAGGGGCAGTGGCAATCTATGCAGGGATCCCGCATCATTGCCGGCACAGTGGAGGAGCGAACCGCGTTGGCGGAGTTCCGCGTCGGTGTGGATGCGGTCATTTTTTCCATCGATACCGAGCAGAATCGCCTTCTGGTGCTGCTGGTGCGGCGGCGGGAGGATCCCTTCCGCGGTTGCTGGGCTCTGCCAGGAACGCTGGTGCGACGCTCAGAATCCCTAGAGGCAGCGGCCTACCGCATCTTGGCAGAGAAAATTCGTGTTAAAAATCTCTACCTGGAGCAGCTCTACACCTTCGCTGGGCCAGAACGGGATCCCCGCGAGGCCGAGGATGCCTGTGGGCTACGCTACCTGTCGGTCAGCTACTTTGCTCTGGTGCGATTCCAGGATGCTCAACTGCTGGCAGACGGAGTGGAGGGCATTGCCTGGTATCCCGCTGACCAGATTCCCCCTTTGGCCTTTGACCACGAAGCAATTTGCCGCTACGCTCGCCGTCGCCTCTGCGCCAAGTTGGAGTACAGCCCGATTGCTTTCGATATTTTGCCCGCCACCTTCACGCTGGGGGAGGTCTATCAGCTTTACGGCACCGTTTTGGGCGAGGGGTTCTCCGA
>NZ_JANSJB010000084.1:0-12229 GCF_047462355.1 Synechococcus sp. H55.9
TAAGGGGGCGGAAAACTTATTCCTTCAGAGATGTTCAGCAAGTTGTAGTTGAGAGGTCAACAGATTCCGATGGCGATAGTTATTTTTCGGTGAAGGTGGAGCTGGCATCGGGAGAGCCTTTGTTGCATCTCAGTTTCGATTCTGACAATGGCAAGGCAAGGGCGGAGGCGGAGCAATTGGGCCAGCTTTTGGGGTGTCCGGTAAGGCTGCCGGAGGCAACGTCTTAGGCTTAGCCTATTCTGAGCCCCCACTTGGGTTTTTGGGGACAAGCCCGGCCAAAGCTGAGACAATAACACCTGTCCACGCGCTTAAAGGGATCCCCTGTGGTGCCGAAAGCTGCTCTGTGGATTTTGGGGTTGGGCCTGCTTCTGCGCTGCTGGGTGGCTGCTCTGTTGCCGCCGGGCTTTGACGAGGCCTACTACTACCTCTACACTCGCCATCTGGACTGGAGCTATTTTGACCATCCGCCACTGGTGGCCTGGACAACGGGCTTGGGGCCTGTTTTGACGGGGCAGGTGTCGGCTTTTTCGATTCGACTGGGATCCCTGCTGGCCTACAGCGGCTCTTCCCTGTTGCTTTACCTCACGGCAGCGCGGCTTTTTTCGCTGCAGGCGGGGCTGATCACCCTGGCAACCATCAGCATCGCGCCCATTTTCTGGATTGGGTTTGGAGTGCTGACCCTGCCGGATAGCCCGCTGATGTTTTTTACGGCGGCAACCCTGTGGGTGGCTGCCCAGGAGTTTTTTCCGGCTCCCTTGGCAGAGGGGAAATTGGGGGCCTATGGGGCAGCTCGCTACCGACCGGGGCCGCGGCTGGCGCTGATGGGGCTATTGATGGGGCTGGCCTGCCTGGGCAAATACCACGGCCTGGCGTTGGGGTTTGGCCTGGTGCTCTTTTGTCTGCTCAGCCCGGCCCACCGCTGCGCCCTCAGGTCGGGATGGGCGCTCTTGGCAGTGCTGGGGTTCTTGGCGGCCTTCAGCCCGGTGCTGATCTGGAACGCCCAGCAGGATTGGGTCTCCTTTCGCTTCCAGGGGGGGCGAGCGGTGCCGGAGGCAGGGTATCAACTGCAAGAGCTGGGGCTGACGGTGCTGGAGGAACTTTTTTATCTTTTCCCGACCTTGGGGATCCCTTTGCTGGGGCTGAGCTTGGCTGAGGGTGGGCGGGTGGGGCTGGCGCTTTTTCAGGGAAGACGCCTCACGGATCAGGAGCTGAAGCATCTTCTAATCCTGGCCTGTGGGCTGCCGCTGGTGCTGGCTTTTACCTTGATGGGGGGCTATCGGCCCATTTTGCCCACCTGGCCCATGCCGGGGTTTTGGGTGCTGAGCTTACTTTTGGGATCCCGTTGGGAAAGGTGGCCAGGAGCGAAGCGGCTCTTGGCGGGAACGGCGGTGGCGGTGGGCCTGTTGGTGGGGGTGGGGCTGGCCCATGTGCGCTACGGCCTTCTCCAGGCTCCCGGTGGGCTGGGCCTGTGGCCGGTGGAACGGGATCCCTCGACTCAGTTGATTGCAATTGAACAGTTGCGGCGGCAGTTGCAGACGGATCCCCGCTTGGCCCAGGCTCTTGCCGAGGCGGATTTCATTTTCACCAACGCCTACTTTTTGGGCGGCCAGATCGGCATGGCCTTGGCGCCGCTGACGGATAAGCCCCTCACCTGCCTGGATGAAGATCTGCGCGGCTTTGCCTTTTGGTCGCAACCTGAAGATTGGCTGGGAAAAAATGGGCTGTTGGTTACCTCCAAGCTGTTTCAGCCAAGGGCGGGGATCGCGGCCACCTACGGCAACCATTTTGAACAAATTGAACCGGTGGCAGAGATCCCGCTACAGCGGGCGGGCGTGGTGGCACAAACCTTTCAGGTGTACTTGGCTCGCCAGATGCGCCGCCCCTATCCCCGACCTTATTCCCGCCAGCGCTGATGCTTCTCCGGAGTGTCCTATCGGTGCCTGTCGAACCAGCGCATCAGCATTGCCGCCAAGCGCTCGGGGTTGTGGCGCACCAAGCCGGTCTGCGGATCTTCTTGCATGACGTTGGCCAAAACGGCGCGGCAGCCCAGGTAGGCCAGTTTGTCAGGATCCAACATCACAAACTCGGAGCCGCTGCGGCGGTAATGCTCCAGAGCCCGTGGGGAAGGCGGCTCCCGCTGCACCAGCACGCCGTCAAATAGGCGCACGCCCGCCACCCGATCCAAAGCCATGACGTGATCCCCAACGGTATAGCCGTCGGTTTCCCCCGGCTCGGTCATGATGTTGCACACGTAGATGTGGGGCGCCATATTTTTGGCCAGAGCTTCCACAATTTCCGGTACCAACAGGTTAGGAATAATGCTGGTGTAGAGGCTGCCCGGCCCCAGCACCACAAACTCTGCCGCCTCAATGGCCTCGATGACTTCCGGCAGGGCCGGCGGGTTGGGGGGATCACAGCCAATCCGATAGATGCGTCCTCCGGCTTTGGCGATGTTGGACTCCCCCACCACGCGGCGGCCATCGCTCAACTCCGCCCAGAGGGTGACATCCGCCAGCGTGGCCGGCAGCACCCGTCCCTGAATGGCCAAGACTTGCGAGGTGGCGGTGATGGCCCGGATCAGGTCGCCCCCGGTTACGGCGGTGAGGGCGGTGATGAAGAGGTTGCCGAAGCTGTGCCCGCTCAGCCCCTCCCCCGCCTGGAAGCGGTACTGGAACAGCTCCGTGAGCAACTTTTCTTCGTTGGCCAAGGCGGTGAGGCAGTTGCGGATGTCGCCGGGGGGCAACACGCCGATCTCCCGTCGCAGGCGCCCTGAGGATCCCCCGTCATCGGCCACGGTGACGATGGCGGTAATGTTAGAGCTGTAGCGCTTCAGGCCCCGCAGCAGGTTGGAGAGGCCGGTGCCGCCCCCCAGCACCACGATGCGGGGGCCACGGCTGAGGCGCCGCCGCGACAGCAGCTTATCCACCAGCGCCTCATCCCCCTCTGGGATCAGCACATCTTCGATGGAGCGCATGGCGCTGCGAAAGCCCAGCACCACCATCACCAGGCCGATCCCAGTTACCAAGGGGCCGCTGATGTTGTTGGGGATCCAGGTGGTGATCAGGCGCAGGGTGATGTCGATCAGCCGCTTCAGGCGAAAGATGGGGGTCAATTCCGTCCAGATGGCGATGCCCAGCACCATCAGCAGCACACCCCCTACGGCCAGGGTGAGCCAGCGCTTAACGGCCAGACCGGGAAAGAGCCATTTCCAGCCACTGCCCGGCCAAGCAGTCTTGCGGCGGCGCATACCCCAAGTGAGGGACTTGTTGCTGGGCTTAGCCATGGGGAGGTACAGAAACGCCGGCCAAAGGGATCCTAACCTGTTGCTGTTCTACGCCAGCGTCAGGGGGTGGCGCTCCGAAGCGGGCCTCCAGCTCCCGCTGCGAATCCAGCAAATGGCGGTGCTGCACCTGGATGTTCAGGGCAGGCAGGGCAGGGTTGCCAGCAGGGACGGTCCAAGGTCGCAAATCTTGCGCCAGGCGCTCCACCAGGGCCACCGAGCGGTGTTGGCCGCCGGTACAGCCGATGGCCACACTTAGGTGGGGGCGACGTTCTGCCCGGTAGTGGGGCCAAAAGGCCTGGATCAGGGAAACGATGTGCTGGTAGGTGGATTGGGTAACCGGATCGGCAAACAGGAACTCCTGCAGGGGCGGATCCTGGCCGGTCAGGTGGCGCAGGTGGGGCTGAAAGAAGGGGTTGGGCAAAAAGCGCACATCGAAGAGCAAGTTGGCATCGGGGGGGGCGCCGTACTTGAAGCCGAAGCTGACCAGCCGCAGGTTGAGCGGCTGCGGGATCCCGTGGGCCAGAGCTTGCAATTGCTGCCGCAGTTGCTGGGCATTGAGGTCGGAGGTATCCAACCAGTGGGTGCAGCGCTCTCGCAGCGGAGCCAGATCGCGCACTTCCTGCTCAATGGCTTCCAACAGGCCACCGCCAGGGTGGTGGGGGTGGGGGCGGCGGTGGGCGCTGAGACGGTTGAGCAATACCAGGGGGCGAGCCTCCAGAAAGAGAAAAGGGATCCCTTGCGATTGCACCCAGGCAGCCAGGGTGGGAACCTGATCCCGGTACTCCTGGGCGTGGAGATTCAAACTGAGGGCCAAAGCAGTGTGGTGGGGCCGCATCGCCTCCACCAAAGGGATCACCTGGCCAGGCGGGATCCCTTCCAGGCCGGTGTAGCCCAGTTGTTCCAGTTGCTGGATGGCCAGGGTTTTCCCGGATCCCGTCAGCCCGGCAATAACCAAAACAGGTGTCACTCTAGTCGGTTGATCGTCCATGCAGCCTATTCTAGGGCGAGGGGAAGCCCAAAAACCGGATCCCTGCTGCCAGGCGCTCAGGTCTGGACGGCTGTCGCTGCTTCTTTGTCCGTCTTCCCGTCCGAGAGAGGGGCGCTGGGGCAAAGGTCGGCCAAAAAACACTGCTCGCAGAGGGGTTTGCGGGCGGTGCAAATGGCCCGCCCATGGTCGATCAGGCGAATGGACCAATTTTCCCAATCCGCTTGTGGCAACAACTGCATCAGATCCTTTTCGATGCGCACGGGATCCTCGTGCTCGGTAAGGCCGAGGCGGCGGCTGAGGCGCTTGACATGGGTATCGACAGTAACCCCGGCATTGACGCCAAAAGCGTGGGCCAGCACCACATTGGCCGTCTTACGCGCTACACCGGGTAGGGTGAGCAGCTCCGGCATGGTGCGGGGCACTTGACCGCCAAAATCCCTCAGGATCTTGCGGCAGGCTTCCTGAATGTGTTTGGCCTTGTTGCGATAGAAGCCGGTGGAATGGATGAGGGCCTCGATCTCCTCCCGCGGGGCTGCTGCCAGCGCTTGGGCATCCGGGAAACGGCGGAACAGCTCTGGGGTGACCTGGTTAACCCGCTCATCGGTACACTGGGCAGACAAAATGGTGGCCACCAGCAGTTGCAGCGGCGTTTGGTAGTGGAGGGCACAAGTGGAGTTGGGGTAGTGGCGCTTCAGCCGGATCAGGATCTCCAAAGCGCGCTGGCGCAAGGCCCGTTTGCTGGCCATCTTTCCCTAGCCCGACCCGGTAACGATGGCGAGGGTGTCTTTGAAGATCAGCACCACCCCCAAGCCCAGCAACAACACCAGGCCTGTCTGCATCACCCGGTCTTCTAGCTCCTTGGGCAGCCGTTTGCCGCGGATCCCTTCCAGGATCAAAAAGGCGATGTGCCCCCCATCCAAAGCGGGCAGAGGCAACAGGTTGAGAAAAGCCAGGTTGATGCTGATCAAAGCGGTGAAATTAAACAAGCTGGCAGCATCATCCCGCGCCAGATCCGCGCCGATCTTGACGATCCCCACCGGGCCGGAGACCTGTGTGGCCGTGCTTTGGAAATTCTCAACCAACTGCCGCAAACCGTTTACATTCAGCATCACCACCCGCTGGTAGGCGTTTCCAGCCTCTGTGAAGATCTCGGCCAGGTTCCGGGCGGGGCGCAAGGTCAGCTCCTGGTTGGGCGCTAAGGTCACCCCAATGGCCACCGTCTCCCCCCGCAGCTCCGGGATCACCGTCAACTGGAAGGGATCCCCTGCCCCGCGCTGCACCTTTAGGGCAACGGGCTGGTTCTCGCTGCTGCGGATCAGCGCCTGAAAATCGTTCAGGGCTGCCAAGGCCGCCGTCTCGTCGGCGATGGCGCTGTAGTCGTGGTCGGCTGCCCGCAACACCACATCTTCCGCCTGCAGGCCAGCCCGCTCCGCCGGGCTATCCGGCATCACCTGAGGGATGAGGATGCCGGGATGGATGCGCGCCACCGATGGGATGCCCACCGAGGCAAACATCAACACCAGCACCAGATAGGCAAAGATCAGGTTGGCCATCACCCCGGCACTCATCACCACCAGGCGATCCAACACAGGACGGTTCTTCAGCAGATCCGGGTCATCGGGCGGGTAGGGGGAACGCTCGTCCTCGTCGGGAAAGCCCACATAGCCCCCCAGCGGCAGGGCGCGAATGGCGTACTCCGTCTCCTTACCTTGGTAGCGCCACAGCACCGGGCCAAACCCCAGCGAGAAGCGGTTGACGTGGATCCCTTGTAACTTGGCCGCCGCAAAATGGCCTGCCTCATGCACCAGGATCAGCAGGGCGAGAATGGCGATGGAGAGGAGAACAGGCATGGGCTGGCGTGCAGGTAAAGAAGGAAGAAAAGCCAAGAGGCAGAGGATCAGGGCGACGGACAGGCCTGCTGCCTCAGGGAACCAGGATAACAGACCAGAAGCGGCAGAATCCTCAGAACACCTGCTCCACTTCTAGGATGTCGGGGATGCTCTCCCGCAACTTGCGCTCAATGCCCATTTTCAGGGTCAGGGTGGAACTGGGGCAGGCACCGCAGGCCCCCTGCAGGCGCAGCTTGACCACGGGGCCGTCGATTTCCACCAACTCCACATTGCCCCCATCGGCCATCAAGTAAGGGCGCAGCTCGTCTAGGACTTTCTCGACGTTCGCGCTATTGAGTTCCAGTGCTTGTGCCATGGTTGCTTTCAGCCTCATCGAGTTTGGATTGTAGCGATTTCCCCCCAGCCCCCTCAAGGCAGCCAGGGATCGCTATGATTTCAACATAGTCTGAATCTTGCGGGGAGAGGGCTAGTCTGGTTGTCCGGATCCATCCAACACCAGACGACTAGAATAGGAAGCGGATTTGCCTATTCCCAGCAGCGTTACCCACTCAGCAGGGCTGTCTTTATTCTTTATGCTAGACGCTTTACTGATCGCGATCTTCATGTTGGCCGGGGCTGGCCTTGGGTTTTATGGCCTGGATCTGCTCCCTCCTGCCGCCATTCAGGGGGCCAATGTGGAGGGAGCCCGCGTCGTCACCAGCGGCTTCGGCGTGCTGGCAGGGCTGGCTCTGGGATCCCTGGTGCGCTGGAGCTACCGTCGCTTCGAGGCCAATGTGCGTTCCCTGCCGCCGGACGTGTTGATCAGCCGCTCGGTGGGGCTGGTGATTGGTTTGGTGATCGCCAACTTGGCCATGGCTCCTGTATATTTGTTGCCGCTGCCCCCTCAACTCAACCGCTTTCTCGAGCCGCTGGCTTCGGTCTTTTTCAGCTTGGCTTTTGCTTATCTGGGGGTCAGCCTGGCCGATACCCATGGCCCCTCGCTGCTGCGGCTGTTGAACCCCAACTATGCTCTCCAGGCAGCCCTTTGGGCAGAGGGCAATGTGGTGGCTGCCACGGCCAAGGTTTTGGACACCAGCTCCATCATCGATGGCCGAGTGGCCCAGTTAATCGAGACAGGCTTTTTGGAGGGAACCCTGGTGGTTCCCCGCTTTGTGCTGACGGAACTGCAAACCATCGCCGACAAGGCCGATGCCCAAAAACGAGAGCGGGGCCGCAAAGGCCTCGATACGCTGCAAGCTTTACGAAAGGCCTATCCTGAGCGCTTCGTCATTCACGAAGCCAACTATCCCGATCTGACCACCGTCGACGAAAAGCTGGTGCGCCTTACCCAAGCTGTAGGGGGAACGCTGCTCACCACCGATTACAACCTGAAGAAGGTGGCGACTCTGCAGGGGGTTAAGGTGCTGAATGTGCATGAGTTGGCCGAGGCGCTGCGGCCCATCTATGTTGCCGGCGATAGCTTCGATATCAAGATCACCCGCGAGGGCAAGGAGCCGGGCCAGGGGGTAGGCTATCTGGAGGACGGCACCATGGTGGTGGTAGAAGAAGGGCAGCGCTCTTTGGGCAAAACCCGCTCCGTTGTGGTAACCAGCGCCATTCAGACCTCAGCAGGCCGCATGATCTTCGCCCGTCTCAGCAAAGACTCTGCCCCGCTAACCCGCCCGGCCTCTGATCCCGCCAGCCCAGCCTCCTCAGGGAAAACCTGAGCTCTGGGCCTGTGTTTCCCCGACGCGATGGTGGCCTCTTCCCACATGGGCGTGCTTCGACCCACTCCGATTTTCTACACACAGGATCGCCAGAGGCGCTTCTGGGGTTTTTATTGGGAAGAGGCTGAGAAATATGGCATCCACCCTCAGCACATCGTGAGTGGACAGCAAATCTGGGAGGTGGCCAACGCCGGGGAGTACGAAGCCCAGCTCAACCAGGTGTTTGAGACTGGGGATCCCCTTTCCTACCAATGTCAGGTGAACTCGCCCCGCTACAAGTTGCACTTGCATCTCTCCCTCAACCCGGTACGGGACATGGAAGGGGCGGTGGTAGCCGTCTCGGTGGTGGGCAAGCTGTTGGGGGCAACGCCTTTCAACTTGGCCGGCGGAGCCAGCAGCCCCACTGCCCAGCCCCATCCCCTCTTGGCTGATCCGGTGCAGGGGATCACGGCCCAGTTGCTGCGCAACATCGGCCACTCCCTAGACATTCGCGAGCTGTGCCAGCAGACGGTGGAGCAGTTGGGGCAATTGTTTGGGGTGGATCGCTGCCTGCTGGCCCTCTACGAAGTGGGGCAGGATTCCCTCACGGTTAACGCCGAGTACCGCCGCAACCCAGGGGATCCCTCGCTGCTGAACCAGACCTTGCGACTGGCGGATTATCCCCATCTGCTGCAGGCCCTGAGGCAGGAAGAGCCGGTGCTGATGGAGCGCCGTCTGGCCATTGCCATGTCCTATCGCGGCTATGCCAACAGCCTGCTCTGGTTGGAAGTGCTGCCGCCCAACGGCGTTCCCGTTTGGCAGGCCGGCCACCTCCAGGTGCTGCAGAGCATTGCCACCTATCTGGGCACGGCGATTGCCCACGCCATCTTGCTGGATCAAAGCCGCCAACTGGCCACCCGCCTGCAGTTGGCCAACCAGACACTGCGCCAGAAAAACAAAGAGCTGGAGCAGGCCCGTGCCCAAGCGGAATCGGCCAACCAACTGAAAAGTCAGTTCTTGGCCAATACTTCCCATGAGCTGCGCACCCCTCTCAATGGGATCATCGGCTTTATCAAGCTGGTGCTGGACGGGATGGCCGAAAGCCGCGAAGAGGAGCTGGACTTTTTGCAGGAGGCCTATCGCTCGGCCCTGCACCTGTTGGCCTTGATCAACGACGTGCTGGACATCGCCAAGATCGAGGCGGGCAAAATGCAGTTGGAGTTTCAGCCCTGCGACCTGCAAGCTTTGTTTAAGGATGTGGCAGCCAAAACCAGCCTGCAGGCCAGCCAAAAGGGCCTACAACTGAGCTTTCAGTTGCCCAACACCTCAGATCAGATTTTGCTCTTGGGCGATTACCAACGCCTGTTGCAGGTGATGCTTAATTTGGTGGGCAATGCCATCAAGTTCACCCCCAAAGGCTCGGTGACCGTGCGGGCGGATATCCTTCCCGGCAACCCGGGTTTGGCCCGCATCCGCGTCATCGACACCGGCATCGGGGTGTCGCTGGAAAAGCAGCAAAAGCTGTTTCAGGCTTTCACCCAGGTGGATGGTTCCACCACCCGCCAATATGGGGGAACGGGCTTGGGCCTGGCCATCAGCCAGCGGCTGGTGGAGGCGATGGGGGGGGAGATCAATTTCTACAGCTTGGGCGAAGGGCTGGGATCCACCGTTACCTTTACGGTACCCCTCTACCGCCGGCCGCTGCTGGGCGGGGATGCAAGCCCAGAGACAATTGCCGCCGGATCAACCCAAGATAGACCTGAGGATACCGATCCCACCTTGATTTCTGTTCCCCACCCGGCCCAGCGATGATCCGTCCGGCCATTTCTTCTCGATCATTCGCCTAACTATGCCCCATCCTCGCAAACGGTTTGGTCAGCATTGGCTCAAGGATCCCGCTGTCCACGCAGCCATTGTGCGGGCTGCCCACCTGGATGGCTCTCAGGCAGGCGCAGATCCCATTTGGGTGCTGGAGATCGGCCCCGGCACCGGGCAGTTGACGCAGCGATTGCTGGCCCAGGGCGTCCAGGTGGTGGCGGTGGAGATCGACCGCGATCTGTGCCGGCTGCTGCAAAAACGGTTTGCCGACCAGCCGCGTTTTCACCTGGTGGAAGGAGATTTTCTTCGCCTGCCGCTCCCGCCTCAGCCCCGCCTGCTGGTGGCCAACATCCCCTACAACCTCACCGGCCCGATTCTGGAGAAAGTGCTGGGATCCCCGGCCCAGCCGGTCAGACAGTTCGAGCGCATCGTCCTCTTGGTGCAAAAAGAGCTGGCCGAGCGCCTTCAGGCTGGCCCCGGCAGCAAAGCCTACGGTGCCCTGAGCCTGCGGACGCGCTATCTGGCCGATTGCGAGCTGATCTGTAAAGTGCCTCCCACCGCTTTCCAGCCGGCCCCCAAGGTGGAATCCGCTGTGATTCGCCTCACCCCCCGCCCCGCCCCCACCCCTGCTCGGGATCCCCGCTGGTTTCACCAACTCCTTCGCCAAGGGTTCTCCACCCGCCGCAAGAAGCTCACCAATGCCCTGGGGAGCTTGGTGGAGCGAGAGGCGGTCGCAGCAGCGTTGGCTCAGCTCCGCCTCAGCCCCGATGCCCGCGCCGAAGAGCTGGATCTGCCCCACTGGCTGGCCTTGAGCGACCTACTGCTGGAGAAAGCGCCCAAGGCTGCCCCTCAAGAGGAATAAGAATCGCGGTAGGGTGGGAAAAGACGGTGGCTGGATGCCCAGCGCTTTTTGGCTTGAGGAAAGGCTTTTTAAGGGCGAACCTATGCTCGACAACCAAGGCAAACAGATTCTTGTAACCGGTGGCACCGGCGGGCTGGGGTTGGGGGTGGTTCCCGTAGTGCTGGCCAGCGGGGCAGAGCTGACCCTGACCTACCGACAGGAGGAGGAGCTAGCCGTGCTGCGGCAGCGCCTGCCGGCCAGTGCTCTGGATCGGGTGCGCTTTGTGCAAGTGGATTTGTTGGACGAGGCGGCGGTTGCCCGCGCCATTGCCGACCTGCCCCGCGTAGATGGGCTGATCCACTTGGTGGGCGGCTTTGCCATGGGCCCCACCCACGAGTACAGCTTGGCAGACTGGCGGCGCGACTTTGACCTCAACCTCACCACCACTTTCCTAGCTTGCAAGCACAGCCTGCGCAAGATGTGGCAGCAGGGCTATGGGCGGATTGTAACGGTGGGATCCCGCGGCGCAGTGGAGCCGGGCTCGCAATTGGCGGCCTACTGCGCTTCCAAAGCAGGGGTGGTGGCTCTGACCCGCACCATTGCCGCCGAGACCCAAGGCACCGACATCACCGCCAACGTCATTCTGCCCAGCATCATCGACACGCCGGCCAACCGCGCCGCCATGGGATCCGCGCAAGCCGAGCGGTGGGTAAAGCCGGAGTCCATTGGGCAGGTGATCGCTTTTTTGGTCTCGGAAGCGGCGCGGGATCTGAGGGGCGCGGTGATCCCGGTGTATGGCAGCGTCTAAGCGACCGGTTGACCGGGCCACGAGCCGCCATTCATGATACAAATATGTACTTATCCCAATCCAGTTCTTGTCTATGCTGAAGCGATTATTCTGGGGTGGTTTGCGTCGGCAAATTGGTCGCATCGAGGTGGCAGGGGCCATTGATGGCAAAGCCCGCGAGCGCGTTCTCAAAGCCCTAAAAGAGGTGGAAGAAAAACAGCTCCCTGCTCTAGTGCTCCGCATCGATAGCCCCGGCGGAACAGTGGCCGACTCCCAAGAAATCTACAGTGCTCTCTTGCGTTTGCGGGAACAAAAAGGCACCCGCATTGTTGCCAGCTTTGGCAACATTGCCGCCTCTGGGGGGGTTTATATCGCCATGGGAGCGGAAAAAATCGTCGCCAACCCAGGAACGATCACCGGCAGCATCGGCGTGATCATTCGAGGCAATAATATCGAGCGTCTTTTGGATAAAGTGGGGATTTCATTTAAAGTGATCAAGTCTGGCCCCTACAAAGATATTCTCTCGTTTGATCGCGAGCTGACCCCAGAAGAGCGAAACATCTTGCAAGAGTTGATCGATATCACCTACGGTCAGTTTGTGCAGACGGTTGCTGCTGCCCGCAAGTTGAGTTTGAATGTGGTCAGGACTTTTGCCGATGGCCGCATTTTCAGTGGAGAGCAGGCCCTCCACCTAGGCGTGGTGGATCGCTTGGGCACGGAAGAGGATGCTCGCCTCTTGGCGGCAGAGCTGGCGGGGTTGCCGACAGATGCCAAATTCTACGATCTGCTCCCCCGGCGCAGAGGCTGGTCTCGGTTTCTGCCGGCAGCAGAAGCTCTGGCGCGTTTGCAGTTTGAAGTGAGCACCTCGGGCTTGCCCCTATGGCTCTACACCGGTTCTTGAGTCGGAAAAAACTGTATAGTCGTTTCAAGAAGATTGAGGCGCTTCAGCCCCTCTCCCAAAAGAGGAGAGAGGAGCC
>NZ_JANSJB010000085.1:0-8565 GCF_047462355.1 Synechococcus sp. H55.9
AAGGACTAGTTCACCACCACTGTCCAAGTAACAGGCCCGGCCTGAACAGGAGCCGCCTGCGTGCTGTTCAACGTGACTGGGGAGTTGGGGTAGGAGTAGGTGCCGGCTGGTGCCAAGGCCACTGCCGTTTTTACAGGGATAGTAACTGTGCAGGCTCCACCCCCAGCTACTTTCCTCCAGTGAATTGAGTGGTGTTTCCGTTAACCGGAGCCGCTGTCGAGAAAAAGAAGCGGGTAGAAGGGAAGTTCTTTTGGGAATTTCCCAGCCCGCTGGAAAAAGGGGAGAATCGAGAGGCGTTTGTCCTTGACGGAGAGTGGCTTGTGCATCCTATTGCAACGGGATCCCTGGCCAGCTTGGTGGCTGGCTTGGCGACGGGGCTGGGGGCTTTGCCGGCGCTGTTTCTCCCCTCACTCTCGGAGAGGGTGCAAGGGATCCTGCTGGGGTTTGGGGGTGGGGTGATGTTGGCCGCCACCTCGTTTTCGCTGCTGGTGCCGGGCACCGAGGCGGCGCTGGCACTGGGATATTCCCAGTTGGGGGCGGCCGTGGTGATGGTGGCGGGCCTGTTGCTGGGGGCGATCTTCCTGGAGAGTGCCCACCAGTTTCTTCCCCACGAGCACTTCTTTAAAGGGATCGAAGGGGAGAACCGCGCCCATCTAAAGCGGATCTGGCTTTTTATCATCGCCATTGCCCTGCACAACTTCCCAGAAGGCCTGGCGGTGGGGGTGGGGTTTGCCACCGGCCAAGTCGGCGATGGGCTGGTGCTGGCACTGGGGATCGGCCTGCAGAACATGCCGGAAGGGCTGGTGGTGGCCTTGTCGCTGGCAGGCCAGGGGTACTCGCGGCTATTTGCTTTTGCCATCGCTCTGCTGACCGGGCTGGTGGAGCCCATCGGCGGCATCGTGGGAGCGACAGTGGTTTCTCTGGCGCAGTCCCTGCTGCCCTGGGGCATGGCCTTTGCCGCCGGGGCGATGTTGTTTGTGATCTCAGATGAGATCATCCCCGAGTCGCACCGGCGGGGGTTGGAGCGGGAGGGCACCTTTGGCGTTCTCAGTGGGTTTGTGGTGATGCTGCTGCTGGATATTGCCCTGGGTTAAAAAGGGATCCTGTCCTGACCTGGGTCAAGTCTTGACACGAGGTTTTGATGCTGAGCAACGAGCCTTTTCTGTGGCGGGGATCAAGGGAGCACGCCTGCCTGCTGCTTCATGGGTTAGGGGGTGGTGTCTACGAGTTGCAGTGGCTGGCGGAGCGGCTGCTGGCAGCCGGCCTGACGGTGCAGGGGTTTAACTACCCTGGCCACGAGCGTCCAGCACCCCGCATGCCCCCTTCCCGCTGGACCGACTGGTACGGGCGGGTTTTGGAACATTACCTAGCCCTGCGGCAGGAGTACCCGCGTGTTTCGCTGGTGGGGTTTTCCACCGGCTGCCTGCTGGCGTTGCACCTGGCCTTTGCCCATCCTGTCCACAAATTGGTGCTGCTGGCGCCGTTTTTTGCCATTCGCCACCACTGGTACTATCTCTTTCGCCCAGAGCAGTACCTCAACAGCCTGGGCTGGCTCTTGGAAGATGTCCCTCGCTTCCGCCTGCCGATTCGGGATGGCGATGTCCGCGCGCTGGCAGAAAAAGTGGCCTATTTTCACAGCTTCCATCTGACGGCAGTGCGCAGCGCCCTTGAGCTCATCGAGCGGGTCAGGGGGGAAGTAGCCAGCATCCAAGTTCCCACCCTCATCCTGCAGCCGCGCCAAGATACGGTGGTGGATCCTGAACAAGCAGCGTGGCTTTATCAAGAACTGGGATCCGCCCAGAAGAGCCTGCATTGGCTGGAGCACTCCGACCACATTCTCACGTTGGACTGTGAGCGGGAGACGGTGTTTGCCCAGGTTTGCACCTTTCTCACCCAGGATCCCGTTCCAGCCGGATCAGCGTAACCCGTTGCCAGGCGCCGCCCTCGTCGTAGTCCCGCACCAGGCGCAGCAGGTGGCGGCCTTCCGGCCCTTCCGGAAACCAGCCTAGGCTGACGGAAAAGCGGCGATCCCGATGCAGGGTGGGGATGGGCAAGGGATCCGGCCCGCCAATCCACAGCCCCCCCGGCAAGGGAGCCCGGATCCCTGTTTCCTCTTCCCCCCAAAACTGAACTTCAGTTTCGCTGGGCAGGCTATCAACTGCAGAAAAGCTCTGGGCGATCCCCCGCCATCGCCCTTGCAGGGCCAGGCCCAGTTGCGCTTTGGTAAGTGAGGGAAAGTCGGCAGCAAGATCCAGCGCTTGGCCGCGCCGCTCCAAGATGACGGTCACCCCCACCAAGCGGCCCTGGGCGTCCCACTGTTGCACCAGCCGCGCCTTGCGATCCCCCCAGAGGAAGCCCTGCTCGACGGCAAAATCGCCAAATGGCGCCAGTTGCAGCCGCCCGTTGGAAAAGGAGCCATCGGGAAAAAAGCGCAAGCCGGGCGAGAAATCCTCATAGACCCAGCTCTGGCGGCTTTCTGGGGTGGGGGATCCCTGCGGGGGATAGTAGGCATTGGCTTGGCGGATCGCACCCAAATCCAAAGCCTCAAAGGTGATGAGGCTGCGCTTTTGGCCCACGAGTTCCCAGCCGTGGGCGGTGGGTCGATACTCGCAAAACAGGCCGTGCCATTCTCCCAGGTGCAGGGCCAGACATTGTCTCTGGGTTTTCATAAAGCCATGTGACGTAAGACTGGGGAGATGGCTTCTGTCCTAAGATCCTATCCGGGATCCCGTAGCGGGCGGAGTCCTTTCGAGTTTTAGTCGTTGTGCCGGTCTGAAGTAGGATCCCAGTCCAGGTCTTCGTGGCGGTGTTCCCGTTCCCAGCGACGCACCCAATCCCAAATGCGATAGTGCTGCTCGGCGCTGAGCTGTGTGGGATCCTGAGCCAAGGCAGCCGCTTCTTCCCCGCTGAGCAAGGCAGCCAAACTGCCGATCTCCACCAAATAGCGGCGTTCTTCTGCGGTGGTGTGGGACTGATTGAGCCGTCGAATTAAACGACGTAAAGTAGCCATATCCTGACTCATAAGCCGACGCAAAGTAATCAACGAGGATCCATCAAGGACTGGTGAGAACAGTGTAAGACCAGAATCATCAAATCATCAAAGAAACAAACGGAGCAGGCCAAATTAGCTCATCAAAGGATCGTCAAAAGATCCCAGGATGCGCACTTCTGGCTCCAGAAGTATCGACCATCGTTGATAAACCTTTTCTTGGGCCAAGCAAATCAGACGGTAGATGTCGTTGGCGCTGGCCTGGCCACAGTTGAGGATGAAATTGGCATGGCGCTCGGAGATCTGGGCCCCACCAATCCGGTAGCCCTTTAGACCGGTCTGCTCAATTAACCAGCCGGCAGGATAAGTTTCGGGGTTGCGAAAGACGCTGCCACAACTGGGCAGATGATAGGGCTGAGAGCTGAGGCGCTGGTTGAGGTTGCGCTGGGTTTCCCACTGCACCTGGGCCGGATCCCGGCCTGGGAGTAACTGCAGCGTTGCCCCCGTCACCGTCCAGGGCAAGTCCTGCAGGCGAGAGCGGCGGTAGCCAAATTGCAGATCGACAGGTTCTAAGCGGCAGGGCTCCTGCTCTTCATCCAAAATCTGCACTTCCACCAACACGTCCGCCATGGCGCGTCCGTGGGCGCCGGCATTCATCACCACTGCTCCCCCCAGCGTGCCCGGGATCCCGATGGCCCATTCCAAGCCGCTCCAGCCCCGCTTGGCGGCTGCCCGCGCCAGGTTAACCAAAGGTTCTCCGGCAGCGGCCCAGATCCTCCCCCCCTCCAACAGTTGCATCCCGCGCAAACGCCGGGTGTGGATCACCAGCCCCGGCAGGCCAGCATCGCTGATGAGCAGGTTGCTGCCCGCCCCCAACAGGGTGACAGGGATCCCTTGCGCCCGCGCCCAGGCCAAACATTGCTGCAGCTCCAGATTGTTGTGCGGCTCGCAATACCACTCCGCCTTGCCGCCCACCCGGAAGCTGGTCAGAGGGGCCAACGGGATCGCCGCTTGCATCCGTCCAGAGAGTCGGGCAACGCTGGAGGTATTGGGCACGCAGGGAGCTGTAGTCATGATGCCAATACCTCAGAAGCCCCCATCTCCCCGATCCCATTCTCCGCTTGCCCCGGCAATTTCTCCCCCAAGTCTGCCAGAGGCTGTTCCCCCACCCGAGCCGCATAGGCCCGCATCGTAGCGGCTATCTGCTGATTGAGATCACCTGCGCCCAAAAAAATAGCGAGATCTCCAGGCTGCAAAACAGAGGCCAACACCTGCGGCAATTGCGGCAAAGAGGACACGTAGCGCACCTGGGGATGGTGCTCCGCCACCGCTACGGCTAACCGCAAGCTATCGGAGCCCTCAGGGGACGCTTCTCCGGCCCCATAGGTGGGCACGATCACCACCACATCTGCATTCTCGAAGCAGCGGGCAAAATCTTGGAACAAGGCGGCCAAGCGGCTGTGGCGATGGGGCTGAAACACCGCCACCACCCGCCGCTGCTGCAGATGGGCCGCCCGCAGCGTGGCGCGAACCTCGCTGGGATGGTGGGCATAGTCGTCGATAAAGGTGACCCCGCCCACCTCGCCCTTGGCTTCAAAGCGGCGCTGCACCCCCCGAAACTGGGCCAGAGCAGAGGCAATCACGGGGAACTCCAAGCCCAACTGCCGCCCGACGGCAACGGCGGCCAAAGCGTTGCTGAGGTTGTGGGATCCCAGTACCTGCAGGCGGAGCTGGCCGAGGAGGGATCCCCTCTCCCAGATCTCGGCGGAGGTAAAGTCCGCGGCATAGACGATCTCGCGCGCCTGGTACTGGGCTTGGGGATGGCCGGCCAGGCTGTAGCCAATGTCCACCGCCAGGTGGGTGGCCACGTTGGGGCAATCTAGGCAAGCCACCAGGGTTTGGCTCTGCTGCCCGTACTGCTGAAAGGCCCGGATTACCTGCTCCAGATTGGCGTAATGATCGGGGTGATCCAGCTCGATGTTGGTGATCACGCCAATCTTGGGGTAAAGCCGCACCAGGGATCCATCCGACTCATCCACCTCCGCCACCCAATATTCCCCCTGGCCCAGACGGGCGTTGCCATCCCAGGCATCCATCTCCCCACCGATAATCAAGGTGGGATCCCAGCCCGCCGCCAGCAGCATGTAGCCAATCATACTGCTAGTAGTGGTCTTGCCGTGGGTGCCCGCCACGCCGATGCTGGGGCGATGGTTAAACAAGGCGGCCAGTAAATCAGCTCGATGCCAAACCTTTAGTCCCTTGTCTAGAGCCGCTGCCAATTCCGGGTTGCTGGGGCGGATGGCGCTGGAATAGACCACCTGGGGATCCCCGGCCAAACCCTCTAGAGTGTGGCCCTGAATAAAGCGTACCCCCAAGGCTTCCAGGCGACGGGTACGGCCATTGGCGGCAATATCTGAGCCGGAAACGCGAAACCCCTGCTTGGCCAAAATGTAGGCCAGAGCCGACATCCCCACCCCACCGATGCCCACAAAGTGATAAGTGGAAAGCAGGGGATTGAAGGGATCCCGATGCGGGAGCAAAGGCTGAGAATGAACCGGCGACGGCGTGACGGGATCCCCTCCTCCAATTGTCTCCACCATCGCAACTCCACCTCACTCCTTGCCACCACACCCAAAAAATCGGCACCTGCAGAGAGGCACCAAACAGGGCAGATCATATCAGGAATTCCTACGGCTAGGTAGCTTTTGCCCCTGAGGGCTGCCCAAGGCCGACAGATCAACCCAGATTTAGGAAAAAAAACAAAAGCAAGCACCCAGGAAAAACCTGGACATCCTCAGCTCGCAAAATTTACATTTATTAAAGAATTGGCGACACAGCAACCGTTTGCACGTTTGCGGTGCCCAACTACGGAACCAAAGCGAGTGGGGAACTAATGAATCGGCGGGTGCTCTGGTGGACGGCGGGAGCTGCGCTGCTGGGCTGTGCCAGCCTAGCCTGGCTGGGCCTGAGTCGGCAGGCAGCCACTCAGTCCATCTCAGAAAATGCTGAGGCGACAGTGGAAATCCGGCTGCCCCCCCGTATTGGCGCCCTGGGGCGCCTGGAGCCGGAAGGAGAAGTGGTGCAGGTGGCCGGCCCCCCTGGGGAGCGGGTGGGCGAGATGTTGGTGGCTGAAGGGGATCGCGTGGTGGCAGGCCAAGTGCTGGCGCGACTGGAAAACTATGGCGAGCGCCTGGCGGAGCGGGAGTATGCTGCCGCCCAACTGCAAGAAGCCCGCGCCCGACTAGAGGCCGAGACCCGCTTTGGCCAAGCCCAAGTTGAAGAGGCGCGCACCCGCCTCAACCGTCTAGACGAACCGCAACAGTTGCAGATCCGATCCCAAGAGGCGGTGGTGGAGCGCCTTCGGGCGGAGCTGGCCGATGCTGAGGCCAACCTGGCTCGCTTTCAGACCCTGTGGCAGGAGGGGGCTATCTCCCAGCAGGAGCTCGACCAGAAGGCTCTGCTGGTGCGGCAACGGCAGGAGGACTTGCGGGCCGCTGAGGCCACTCTGGATCAACTGCGCCTGGCCCGCGAGCGGGATCTGCGCAACGCCCAAGCCCAGGTGCAAGCCGCTGAAGCAGGGCTGAGGCGGGCCCAAGCGCAAGTGCAACTGGGATCCCTGGCCCGCAACCTGGAGCTGGCGGAAGCCCGTCTGGAGCGCACCCTCATCCGCGCCCCCCAGGCCGGCCAGGTGCTCAAGATCCACACCCATCCTGGGGAAGTTATCGCTGCCGACAAAGGGATCCTCGAGCTGGGCAACACCGACCAGATGATGGTGGTGGCGGAGGTCTACGAAACCGACATCCTGCGGGTGCGGCCCGGACAACGGGCCACCATCAGCAACCGCGCGCTGCCAGAAACGCTGCAGGGCCGGGTCGAGCGCCTGGGCCTGCAAATCGGCAAGAAAGACGTGCTCAACACCGACCCCGCCGCCGATGTAGATGCCCGTGTGGTGGAGGTGTATATCCGCCTGGATCCGGAAAGCAGCGCCCGCGTGGCTGGCCTGACCAACCTGCAAGTGGATGTGGCCATCGAGGTCGAGGGGTAGGGGGGGGACGATGTCCGGCCTGTTCAGCGTAGCGTTTATCGGGCGCCGCATCCCGTTGGCCTGGCTGCAGTTGACGCGGGAGAAGATCCGCCTGCTGGTGGCCCTGGCGGGCATTGCCTTTGCCTGCATCCTTATGTTTATGCAGTTGGGCTTCCAAGACAGCCTGCTGGAGAGCGCCATCCGCTTCCATGTCGCCCTCAAGGGGGAGATCTTCCTGGTCAGCCCCCAGTCCAACGCCCTCATTGCCATGAACACCTTTTCCCAGCGGCGGCTGTACCAGGCACTGGGCTTTGAGGGGGTACGGGCCATCTCGCCCGTCTATGTAGGCTTTGCCCTCTGGAAAAACCCCCAGACCCGCCGCACCCGCAGCATCTTTGTGGTGGGGGTGGATCCCTCTGCCGACCTGCTGGAGTTGCCGGAGCTGACCCCCGACAAGTTGGAGGAGATCAAGAAGGCGGACGTGGTGCTCTTCGACCGCCGCTCCCGCAGCGAGTTTGGCCCCATCCCGGAATGGTTTGAGTCCGGTCGAGAGGTCTTTACCGAGGTGGGGAACCGCCGCGTCCAGGTGGGGGGTCTGTTTGAGATGGGGGCTACCTTTGGCGCCGACGGCACCATCCTCACCAGCGACCTCAACTTCCTGCGCATTTTTCCCCAGCGGGAGCGCGGCCTCGTGGATATCGGTGTGGTGCAACTGCAGCCGGGGGTGGATCCCCAGCCGTTGGTGCAGCAGATGCGGGCCTTGCTGCCGGAGGATGTGCGGGTGCTGTCGCGGGCAGAGTTTATCGATATGGAGCAAAGCTACTGGGAGGAGGGCACGGCCATCGGCTTTATTTTCGGCCTGGGGGTGGCCATGGGTTTCATCGTCGGCATTGTGATTGTCTATCAGATCCTCTACACCGATGTGTCGGATCACCTGGCGGAATATGCCACCCTTAAGGCCATGGGCTACACGGATACTTACTTGCTGGGGGTGGTGTTTCAAGAAGCTATTTTGCTGGCCGGTCTGGGATATATTCCCGCTTTTGCCCTGGCGGTTTTGCTCTACGATTTGACGGCCAATGCCACGTTGCTGCCAATTGCCATGACCTTCAACCGGGCGGTGCTGGTGCTGCTCCTGGCGGTGAGTATGTGCTTTATCTCAGGAGCCATTGCCGTGCGGCGGCTGCGGGCAGCCGATCCCGCCGATATTTTCTAAAGTTTTGGCAAGGCGTTGCATGGGGGAGAGGAAATGGATTGTTGAATGGCTTGAACTCAACTGCCCAAAAACTTCTGGGATCCTTTCAATGATCTCCGGCCAAAGGTTTCTGGATGGTTCAATCGCGGCAGTTCCCATGATGGCCCACGATAAGTTGTCAACCCAAGTTGTTTGAGATTTTGAGCTCTCTATGCTGCCTTCCCTTCTCGATCAAGCCGCCCTCGCCTCCACCCAAAATGCCGTTGAGCCGGTGGTCAAAGCCGAAGGGGTGAACCACTACTTCGGCGAGGGATCCCTGCGCAAGCAAGTGCTTTTTGACATCAACTTCGTTTTGCA
>NZ_JANSJB010000085.1:8665-12064 GCF_047462355.1 Synechococcus sp. H55.9
GCCGAAGGGGTGAACCACTACTTCGGCGAGGGATCCCTGCGCAAGCAAGTGCTTTTTGACATCAACTTCGTTTTGCAGCCGGGGGAGATCGTGTTGTTGACCGGCCCCTCCGGCTCCGGCAAGACCACGCTGCTCACGCTCCTGGGAGCTTTGCGCTCGGTGCAGGAGGGCAGCTTGCGGGTGTTGGGGCAGGAGCTGCGGGGCGCCCAGCCCAACACCCTCATCCAGATCCGCCGCCAGGTGGGGTACATCTTCCAGGCCCACAACCTGCTGCGCTCCCTGACGGCAGCCCAAAATGTGCGTATGGCTCTGGAGCTGCACAACGGCCTTTCCGCCCAGGAAGCCCAAGAGCGGGCGGAAGCGATGCTGGCGGCGGTGGGTCTCGAGGATCGCGTCCACTACTACCCCGAACAACTTTCGGGTGGGCAGAAGCAGCGGGTGGCCATCGCGCGGGCCCTGGTCAGCCACCCCAAATTGGTGCTGGCGGATGAGCCGACGGCAGCCCTGGACAGCAAGTCGGGCCGCGAGGTGGTGACCCTGATGGAGAAGTTGGCGCGGGAGCAGGGCTGCACCATCCTGATGGTGACCCACGACAACCGCATCCTCGACATCGCCGACCGGGTGCTGCACATGGAGGATGGACGGCTGGAGAGCCAGGTTGTCGCCTAGCCGGCTGGCGCGTGGCGGCGGTACCAATCGATGGTGCGCTGCAGCCCCTCCCGCAGCCCCACCTTGGCCACAAAACCAATCCTCTCGCGGGCCTTGGAGATGTCCAGGCAGCGGCGCGGCTGGCCGTTGGGCTTGTCCGTTTGCCAGCGGATCTCGCCCCGAAACTCCATCAGCTCGCAGATGAGGGCAATCAGATCTCGGATGGAGATCTCCTCGCCGGTGCCCAGGTTCAGGGGCTCGGAGCTGTTGTAGAGCTGGGTGGCCAGGAGAATGCCGCGGGCGGCATCTTCGGCGTAGAAAAACTCGCGGGTGGGGCTGCCATCTCCCCACACCTCGACGTAGTTCTGGCCCCGCTGCTGCGCCTCGTGGACCTTGCGGATCAAGGCCGGGATCACGTGGGAGCTTTCCGGATCGAAGTTGTCCATGGGGCCGTAGAGGTTCACCGGCAGGAGGTAGATGCCGTTGAAGCCATATTGCTGCCGGTAGGCCTGCAGTTGCACCAGCAGGGCTTTCTTGGCGATGCCGTAGGGGGCGTTGGTCTCCTCCGGGTAGCCGTTCCAGAGATCTTCTTCCTTGAAGGGGACGGGGGTGAACTTGGGATAGGCGCAGATGGTGCCCACGCAGACAAACTTCTCCACCCCAGCTAGATAGGCGGCGTGGATGAGCTGGGATCCCATGATCAGGTTGTCGTAGAAAAGCTCCGCCGGCTTGGCCTGGTTGAGGCCGATGCCGCCCACGTGGGCCGCCAAATGGATGACGATATCTTGCCCCTGCACCACCTCTTGGCAGACTTCCCAGCGGCGCAGGTCGTGGGTGCGGGAGCGCGGGATCCGCACCTGCTCCGGCTTCACCCCCAGCACTTGCAACTGCTGCAGCACATGTTTGCCCAAAAAGCCGCTGCCCCCCGTGAGCAAGATGCGCTTTTGGCTGAGATCGATGGCACTGGGCACACTGTTGAGCATCATGTCCGACGCGGAAAATCCCCGGCTTCCATTATGCGGCAGATGGGATAGCCGTATCTCAGAGCTGTTCGGCGATGGCCATTGACAATCGACAGGTGAGGTATTCAACTCAAAACCTGGACAAACCGCCCCGGAGACAGAGCAGGGATCCATTCGTCCACTTGTCCATAAGCCTGTTGGGCGAAACGACGGGCCAGGGCTGGCACGATGGCCAAAGGGTTGCTGAAGCCGGAAAACAGTTGCAGGCCTTCCCAGCCGGGCAGGGATCCGACCAGAGGCTGGTGATCGGCGCTGAAGGCCACCAAGCAGTGATACCACCGCCCGGGCAGGCGGGCCACCTGGGGCAGGTAGCGACCGGCCTGTTCCCGGATCTGGGCTTCGCTGGCAGCGGCATCCACCTCGGCCATGGGATCCGTCAGCACCCGGCTGATCTGGCCCAGGCGAATGCTGCCGTCCACAAATTGCAGGATCCCGACATCCAAAATCGGCGGGCAGAGCTCCTGCCCCGGCTCATCCCAAAAGGGATCCCGGTCGGGGTGGGCCGCTTGCCGCTCCAGCTCCAAACGCCGCACGGGCGCGCTCATGACGATGGTTCTCAACCGCACCTCTGCAGGCTTCAGCTCGAGGGATTCGGCGTGGGTGAAGTAGATAGGGGCCCGGATCCCGGCCTGGCGCAACAGAGCCCGCGTCCAGCCGCCGGCGCACACCACCACCTGGGCTGCGCCATAGAAGCTTGTATCGGTCTCCACGCCCGTAATGTGCTGCCCCTGTCGCCGCAGGCCCGTCACGGTTTGCAAGAGCAGGGATCCGCCCAGGCGGTGGAAAGCCTTCTGAAAAGCCAGCGTCGTCAGCCAGGGGTGAATGTGGCCATGCCGGGCCCAGAGCACACCCTCTAGGGCCGCCGGATGCAAGAGGGGCTCCAGCTCACAGGCCGTCTCTACAGAAATCCGCCGGGGTGGGATGCGACAGTCGGCCAGATCTGCTTCGACAGCTTCTAGCTGGTGGCCAGGGGCAATCGGCAGGAGCAGATCCAGCTCGCGAAAGTGAATATCCGCCTCCAGCTCCTCTGACAGGATGCGGTAGCGTTGGATCCCTTCTTCCCCCAAAGCTTTGAGCAGGGGGGTTTTCCCCGCCCAATGGGCCAGGCCACCGTAGCTGTAGCGCGTGGCACTGGGCGGCAGCGCTTCCTTCTCTATGAGGAGAACGGATCCCCCTTGACGGGCCAGCTCGTAGCTCAAGGCCGCTCCGGTGATCCCGCCGCCGATGACAATCCAGTCGTAGTTGGCCATGCTGCCCTCGTTACCCTGAACTTCATCTTGCGGCAGAGTGGCTCTGTTCAGGGTAGCAAGCGCAGCAGAACCTCAGCGGTGGCGGATACTAGCTGAGGAGGAACCCCCAGAGGGCCTCCCTGAGTCCTAATTGAGTGTTCCCGCCGCAGTTCAACGGTGTTATAGAGTGATCTGGCGTTCATCGTGGTCGATAGCGGAGCAAGGGCAAAGATATGAACGAACTACTTCAAACCATCAACCGCAGTCTTTTGGAGATGGTGGGGCGAGGCATCGAGCTGTTGCCGGGCTTCTTGATTGCTGCAGTGATCCTCTGGGCCACCCGCTATGGCGTTCGGGCCGTGCGGCGCCTGCTGGGATCCGCAGCCAATCGGTGGATCTCCAGCCCTTCTCTGCAGTTGTTGCTGGTGCAGATCGGCCAAGTGGGTGCTTGGGTGGTGGGGATCCTGGCAGCCAGCGTGGTGGCTTTCCCAGATCTGCGC
>NZ_JANSJB010000086.1:0-11857 GCF_047462355.1 Synechococcus sp. H55.9
ATCACCCGCCCCCCCCCCCTACAACCACTCCCGTTTGGGGGGCCGCGGCCAGTTGTGAAACCCCCCGGGGGGGGGGGGGGGGGGGCGCCCCCCCCCGGGAGAGGGGCCGGGGGTGAGGGCTGGGAGAGGAGTCGGGAGTAGTCGCCTGCGGTGGCGCGGAGCGCTTGAGGCTGCCGGAAAGGAGCACCCAAAACAAAAAACCCCTCTCCCCCAGGGAGAGGGGATGGGGGTGAGGGTCGTCCCCCCAGGGAGAGGGGATGGGGGTGAGGGATCGGGGGTGAGGGCCTCACTCAGTACAGCGCCTCTTCTTGATGGGTGATGATGGTGCAGTCAGAAGTAGGGTAGGCCACGCAGGTTAACACATAGCCCTGCTCGATCTGATCGTCATCCAGGAAGGATTGATCGCTTTGATCCACCGTGCCGCTCACCAGCTTGCCGGCACAGGTCGAACAGGCCCCGGCGCGGCAGGAATAGGGCAGCTCGATCCCTTGCTCCTCCGCCACATCCAAAATGTACTCGTCATCCGGCACATCGATGGTGACGTTCAAGCCTCGCTCTTCGTTGATCAGAGTGACCTTGTAGGTAGCCATCCTGGTTGGGTCTCCAGAAAAAACATCCACTCCTCATCCTGCCACCCTTCTGCCCCGGATCAAGCACCATTTTTCAGAGAAATAGGTAGATCTCCCGGTTTTTTAGAGTTGGATCCGAGAAAACCTTGCTGGGCAAAGATTCCGGCCACGTCTCACCTCCCTCGGCCAAGCCTCAACCCAGCCTATGGAGCAGAGTTGTACGAAGCAGTAGCCACAGGCAAGCTCATGCTATCGTCTGTGACCCAGATCACTCCCCATTGGCCCGGAAAAAGTCGATAACTCTTGCCAAAGCTGCCGCATCTGCCTGTATGATTAGCAGAGTAAACAGGCTAGCCACCAAACTGGCGTGTCTGCGTCTCCCCTCGATTGGCCATTTCTCAGAAGGCTTAGGTTGCCCTGAGCGAGCCGATCGGGTAATGTGAGGGAAGTGTTCAGCCGAACCCTACTTTTTGGTTAAGAGGAGAAACATGAACGGAACAATGCACAAGTGGCTGCTCAAGTCACTGGGGTCTCTGTCTCTGGCATCGACGGTGGTGCTGCTGCCCATGCTGCTCACCGGTTGCGGCGAAGATAGCTCCGGCACGTCGGTGCCCGTACCGCCCCCGCCCCCGCCGGCTCCTCCGGCTCCCCCGGCTCCGCCGCCAGCACCTCCCACCCCTACTCCCACGCCTACGCCGGTGGGACGTGTTATCAGCATCAGCCCCTCGGATGGCTCCACCAACGTTGCCATCACCACCTCGATTACCATTCGCTTCAGCGAGCCGGTGCGCGAGGCTCCCTTGGCTCAAGCCCTGAGCATCACCTCGGTGGCGCCCCAAGCCGGAGCTGTCCCGCCTCGGGATCTGGCCTTCAACTCCGACCGCACCCAAGTCACCGTCACCTTCCGCACACCCCTGAGCAACGACTCTGTCTATCGGGTCACCATTTCGCGGGCGGTGCCGGATCTGTTTGCTTCGGGCCGCAGCCTGGCCGAAGACTTTGTGGCCACCTTCACCACCGGCAACGTGGCGGCTACTGGCGGCCCGGTTAGCTTGCTGCCGACACAACTGGCGGCGGTGACGCCCAACGGGCAGGTATTCTCCAGCCCGAACGTGGTGCCGGTGGGGTATGGCATTCGCCGCAGTGGGGTAGCGGAGAACCTGCCGGTGGGGGTTTACACCGACTACCGTGCGGTGCTCTCCTTCTCGATTCCCGACAGCATTCCGTCCAACGCCGCGGTGCAATCTGCGCAGTTGACGCTGGTGCAGTTGCCCTCCAACGACTCGGCGGAGATTGGAAACTTTGGCGATAGGGGGCGCGGCTTTTTCTTCCTGGATCCGACGCCGCACAACCTGCCGGCCAACAACGTGGTGTTCCAGGAAGTCAACCTGGGTGCGCGCGACAACGTGGTTTCCAGCGACTTTTTTGCGCCGGCTTCCACGCCCAGCTTCATTGCGTTGAGCATCAACGGCAACGTGTTGGGTGGGGATGTGTCGGCGGGGCCGCGGACGGCGGATGTGCAGCCGGGTGTGCAGCGGTCGGTGTCGGGCACGCGCTTCTACCAGGTGCGGCTGCAGTGCGCCAAGGAAGTGTGGAACAACCAGGCAGCTCCGGTCTTTTTGGTGACTACGGGAACGACGTCGGTGACGACGACGGGGATTGTGACGGCGACGCAGCGTTTCAACGTGACGGCGACGCAGACGTTTGTCGTTACGGGTGCAGCGAGTGCCACGGTATCCAACACCATCACCGGTGCGGTGACGACGCCGTTTACACAGTCCTTCTCGGCCACTGGCACTGTCTCTGGCGTGGCTACGGCATCAAGGACAGTAATAGTAACACAAGGAGAGGGTACTCAAACTCGAACTGCAACTGACACTGAATCCTTTACCTTTAGTGTCACTGGCACTGCTACCTTCACTGCCTCTCAATTTATTACAGCGGGCCTTGGCTTTACCTCGGTAGCCAGCGCAACGGTGACCTTTGCGGCCACAGGCACGGTCGTTGGCTCTGAAACCCGCTCCGAAACGGTGACGGTCACCGGCTCGGTCACGGCCTCTGCCACCACTACGGTGACGCCCTTCACCCGCACTGCTCCCAATGCTGGCTTCGAAATCAGCCAGGGAGCCAACGGGGTCTGCCGCGCCGAGTTCGACCGCGAGCCGGCTACGGGCACGGGTGGTTCGCCCATCACCACTGCTCGTGGTCCGCGTCTGGATATCACTTTCTCCATCCCGCGCTAGCGGCGCCTCTAAATCTAGGCTGCCTCTGTAGTCCAGGAGCGGCCAAATACAGGAAGTGGGCAGGTCTTGAGAGCCTGCCCATTTTCCTAGGCCGCTAAATCTACAAATTCATCTGATAGAATCGTTGCAGTCAAGGCTTGGAGATATGAGAACCGAGATTCAAGAGCTCCTAGAGCGAGCATTTCGCCATCATCGCTCGGGTGAGCTGGATCAAGCTGAGAAATGCTACCTGGAGATCTTAAGCTTAGAGCCTAACCAGCCTGATGCCATTCAGTATTTGGGCATACTGGCCTATCAGCAGGAACAATACGTCAAATCTGTGGAATGGCTGGAAAGGTGTGTCAGCCTTGGTCAAAGGTCGGCATCGCTTTACACTAACTTGGGTGTGGCTTACGAGAAGCTAAACCGACCCGAAAGGGCAATAGAGTGCTATCAACAAGCCATCCAAATAGATCCAGAAAGCCTTAATGCAAACTTTAACTTAGGTCTGGCCCTTATCCAGCTTGAGCGCTGGGATGAAGCAGAGAAAGCTTTTCTGAAGGTTCTGGAGCTGGATCCGCAACAGTTTGAGGCAGCATACTTTCTTGGACAGGTACTGCTAAAGTTAGGCCAGGTAAATAGTGCTATCGGCATCCTAAAGAAAGCAGTAAAGGATCAGCCAGACTACCTTGAAGCTCATCTTCAGTTAATTGATGCCTTTTCTCTATCTGGAGATAAGGATCAAGCCATTCGACACGCAAAGCAAATAGAGCCCCTATTTTCGACTAGTGCCGACTTGCAAAACAAACTAGGTTTATTGCTAGTAGAACTGGGACACTATGAAGACTCAATCACTGCTTTTCAGAAAGCTTTGATGATCGAGCCCTCTGCTGTCACTCACTTGAACCTGGGTAGAGTATACGGTGAGGTCGGCCAAGAAGATAAAGAGATGGAGCACTATAAGAAGGCTATAGAGATCAATCCGAACTATGCAAAGGCTTATAACAATCTAGGGGCAGCTCTGAGCCGAAAGATCCAACCCCAAGCTGCAACAGAGATAGCCGTTCAGGAGCTAAATCTAGAAAGCAGAAAAAATCTTGAGGATCGATACCAAGCTATTCAAGCTGCAAGAGATTGCTTTCAAGTCGCCATTTCTTTGGATCCAGGGTACGCCGAAGCTCACCACAATCTGGGTGTTCTTTACAGGACAGAAAAGCGGTTGCACCTAGCCAAGCATCATATATGTCTTGCTATTGAGCTAAATCCAGGGGAATCAGAGTATTGGCATAGCCTGGGATGCTACTACTTAGATCTTGCTATGGGTGAAAAGGCAGTTCGATGCCTTGAACAAGCAATTAACCTAGATCCAACATCTGCCCGAGCCTACAATAACTTGGGTCTTGCCTACCAGTTATTGGGGAAGAAAGAGGAAGCAGAGTTTGCTTTTCATAGAGCTGCGGAGCTTTCCCCAGACTTTGCAGAAGTTTACTGCAACATCGGAGCTAGACTCTTTGAGCAGAAAAAGTACGATGATGCTTTAGAACATCTACAGGAGGCCATAAGGCTCAAGCCTGAATTAGCTGATGCATACTTCTACAAAGGCTTGACCCTGGCCAAGCTATCCCGAACTCAGGAGGCCATAGATAATTATCTACTGGCCATTGAAAGAAAGCCAAACTTCGCCGTGGCTTACCAAAATCTAGGCGGTGCTTATCTAGAGCAATGCAGATTACGTGAAGCACTGGCTAGCTATAGGAAAGCTCTCGAGATCGCTCCTGACTTTGCGGGTGCGATGTCAAATATCCTTATGGTCTCGCATTACTCAGAGAACTTTGATCCTCTAGAAACATTCTTGGAGCATCAACGGTGGGGTATTCGCTACCAAAGCCGATATCAAAGTTACTGGAAGCCCTACACAAACTCGCGAACCACTCAAAGGCCACTTAAGATCGGCTACCTGTCAGGTGATTTTCGATTGCATTCGGTACACTTTTTCATGAGTTCAATCTATGATAACCACAATCAAGAAAACTACCAGATTTATTGCTACTCAAATGTTGATCAACCTGACATGGTAACTGAGCAGCTCTCTGCATGGGCGACAGGATGGAGAGATATCAGTAAACTAAGCGACGAGAAAGTTGCAACGCTAATCAGAGAAGATCAAATTGATATTCTGGTGGATCTAAGCGGGCACACTGGCGGTACAAGAGTACACGTAATGGCTCTCCGTCCTGCACCTGTACAAGTTACCTACCTCGGCTATCCTGACACCACCGGTATGACCGTCGTGGACTATAGAATAACGGACAGCTTCGCAGATCCCTATGACGTAACTGATGGCTTGAATACCGAGAAGCTGATAAGAATGCCCCATAGCTTTCTCTGCTATAAGCCTTCTCGGGAGGCACCTGAGGTCACGGATCCACCTGTGGTTAAGAATGGCTTTATCACCTTTGGGTGCTGCAACAACCCTTCCAAAATTACCCCCCGAGTAATTAAGTTGTGGGCAACGATACTAAAGGCGGTACCCAACTCAGTTTTACACTTAAAGAATCAGCGGTATAGAGATGAGAGCACCTGTAAGATCTTCCTGCAAAGAATTGGAAGCCACGGCATTTCGGAAGAGCGAGTCAAGCTTGAATATGGTAGACAGGGCTTTGCTGAGCACTACGCAGCCTATGGAGAGGTGGACATTGCCCTAGATCCGTTCCCCTACAACGGAACAACGACAACCTGTGAGACATTATGGATGGGAGTTCCGGTAATAACGCTGGAGGGCTCAGCACATGTCTCCAGAGTTGGTGTGTCAATCTTAAAAACAGTAGACTTGCCAGAGCTAATTGCACAGACAGAGGAAGATTATGTTCGTATTGCCTCAACGCTGTCCGAAGATACAGAGCTTCTGGTCTGGATGAGAAGGACTATGCGAGAGCGTCTCTATTTGTCTCCCCTTCTTGACGGAAAGAGATTTACAGCTTTTTTAGAGAAGGCATATACCCAGATATGGGAACAGTACTGCCAAGATAGGAAAGGTAGAATTAGGTTCACAGATTTGCCATTTAAGTTTCGCAAGCATCCAAACTTGGCTAAACTTACTAAGATGGTTAGCTAGGAGCAATGGGTAAGCATGTTTAATCTACATATTGGTGGTAGAGAGCCACATCCTGACTGGAAAATACTTGACGTTTTGCCCTCGCCTGAAGTCGACTACGTCGCAAACGCAATTGACCTCAGCTTATTTGGAAGTGAAAGCGTAGATCAGATATACGCCTCACATGTTCTTGAGCACTTTGATTATCGAGAGGCAAAGGTAGCTTTGACAGAGTGGTATCGGGTACTGAAGAAAGGAGGAAGATTATATATCTCTGTGCCCAACCTAAAAGCGCTATCTAGAGTTCTTCTAAAGGACGATCTTTCCTATGATCAACTGGTGTACATCATTAGTATGTTCTATGGTGGCCAGGTCGATCAGTATGACTTTCATAAATATGGATATACCATTGAGAATTTAACTCATTTACTCAAAACTGTTGGCTTTGACTTCATCGTCCAAGTAGATCAGTTCGGTATGTTTAATGACGCAAGCACAATTGTTTACTGCAATGAGCTTATCAGTCTAAATGTAATCGCTCACAAGGAGTGAAGTGAAGAAAGGAAGTCATGTCTGAGCTATCTATAGCCTCTGTCTTGGGAACCTCAATGCCTCGCATTAAAGTAATTGCTGCAGGAGCATCTGATCTTGGGACTCCTGAGATCTATACTGAAATGATTCACAAGGGCTTTGGAGACTTAGTTGCATTTGAGCCCGATCGAGAAGCATACGAGCGGTTAAAAGAGAAAAGTTTTAGCAGCTCTAATGTTTTATACCTTCCTATGGCTGTTGGCGATGGCTCTGAATCGACTCTTTATCTAACCAACACCGGGATGACCTCATCTCTGTTCCAGCCCAACCATCAACTGCTGGAGAGGTTCCACGATCTAGCTGAGCTTTACCAAGTCGTCTCAGAGGAAAAAGTCAAGACGGTTCGCCTCGATGACCTGGAAGAGGCTTCAGATGCAGACTGGCTTGTCATGGATACTCAAGGAAGTGAGCTTAGCATTATCCACGGCGCCGCTCGTCTCCTCAGCGAGAGCATTGTAGTGGTTCAAACTGAGGTCCTGTTTGTCCCCCACTACATTGGCCAGCCCTTGTTTTCCGACATAGATATTGCTCTGAGGAAGCATGGCTTTCTTATCCATAGCCTTACTGGGATTGCCTGCCCAGTTATGAAGTCCTTTCCCAAGAATCTGACTTCTTTGTGCACCCAAGCCTCCTGGACTGACTTTATCTATGCCAAAGACTTTATGCGAGTGGGAGAGCTTCCCTCCAGAAAGCGGCTAGCACTTGCCGTAATTCTTCACGAGGCCTATCGCTCATACGACTTATGCTCTCATGTGCTCAAAATTCACGACGAGATAGAGGGCACCTCATTCTATGATATTTACCTTTCGAAGCTTTAAGATGTTATGTTTTTCGCCTTCAGGTCAAGGAAAGACCACATTCGCTTGGCCGCTTCTTCCCACGTCATGTTTTTTGTGTAGATCAACCCTTGCGAGAGTACAGAACTTCTATACTTTGTATCTCTCAATTGATCGATTGCCTGCGATATGGCATGTGGCTCCAGAGGTATCTCAATCCACGGTTCAGGCGCATTGGCATGTTCCACTTTTCTTTGAGATTCTCTGAGAATGATAACTGGACAGCCACATCGCATCGCCTCGAGAACATAATTGCCCATTCCAAGCTCGGGTTCAACCTCAAGTAACCCCGTAGCTCCTGTATAGAGTAGCGGTAACTCGTCAGGCGAAAGTTTGAGGTTGTGGATTCGAGCTCGAATTGGTTTAGATAGGTCCACGAAAGATTCCAAAGGTGAGTCAGTCCTACTTCCATCAACTGATAGGTAAACAACTTCCGGAACTTGCCCGGAAGCTATCTCGCTCAGGCTATCTAGGATAGCGCGGAAGGCTATCTTTCTTCGTTCCCCTGCTCCCGCCCTGTAAATGATGTAGGGACGAGTCAGATCTCGCTCTTCTCGAAACTTCCGTAGCTTTAGAGGAGGAGATGGCCCTAGGTCACCATGCAAGCCTGGGTAGATAACTTCAATATCTTCTTTAGAAATACCAGGATATTTTGCCATCAAGTTTGATGCCACCCACTCAGACGGACATATAAATGCCGATGCATTCAAAATGGAGTTATGTTTCTCTTGAGCTGCCAAGTTTGACAGAAACTCTTGGCTTTCATCCACACTATAAATCATTGCCACACTAGGTGTTCTAAGAGGATATGTGTACAAAGTTGAGATAAAGAGCGTTGACTTAAGCTGGTCACAGGCGCTCTGCAGACCTACGTGATCGGATTCAGCGTCTTCGTAACTATAGTCAGGAATCACCGCTATGACTGTATCGCCTGGAAGAGCAATACGTTGGCTTTCTCTCACCAGTACCACAAAGTCTCGACTGTGGCCAAGCTTTAACCATTCACCTACAACATTTTGCCAAAAGGTTATAATAGACGGTGGGGTTTCTAAGTTACTCTGCAAAGCAACACCATCAACAACAATCATTGGCTTTCCTCGAGCAAATCTTTAAGTAAAGACAACAGGCTTGAATCAAGCTTCTTAGATGGAGATAGGTCTTTCTGGAGGACGCCGTCCTCTATAAGACTAGCGTAGCGCGCTTCGGGAACTGCAATTAAGTTTGTCGCAGAGAGGCTGCGAGCTTGTTCCCGAGCTCTCGATAATTCGTTCAAGGTGGAGTTGTATGCAAAAAAAGTGTACCCCAGATCTGACAGGTAAGAGGATGTTTCCCTCGACACAAATCCCCCACCATCTTTTGCTTCTAGCTGAATGAGTGGGAGACAGCTTTTTATAAGTTCTCGACCTCCCTGTATAACACCTAAGGGATCTACAACTACATCTATCTTGACCATATCGACCAAAGGCTTTCTGTAAGAGCGCCACCAATCATCTAGCGTAATTTGCCGGATGATCTTTACAGGGTGGACTACTCCTGAAAGGTTAGTTACCACTCTATTGTACACACTATCGTCTGTTTCTAGAAAATATGTCTGCCCTGACTCGCTACCCACTGCATATGGGTTTATCGTAACTTGCGATAATCTATTAACGCTGACATTGTGTTTTAATATTTCCACACAAGATTGAGTTGGCTCAAACGCAATTACTTTGCCTTTGGTTCCTACGGCCTGGGCAGCAACAAGAGTGTATAAGCCTACATTTGCCCCTACATCTATAAACATCATTCCCGGCTTCAGGTAGGACCTAACAAAGTCTATCCCTGACTCAAACCATCTTCCTTGGGCCAGATAACAATGAGTAACTAGTGAGTTTAAACTATCTTCTAGCCTCATTGTGTAACCCTCGTAGCATATATCAACAAATTCTCTTTTGCTTCTCAAATTTATCGAGTTTGATTCACCCATCTTTCTTTGAAGAAAGCTTACAGAAGTTTGATAACAGGCTTGAGCCCATCTTTTGGCTGTTTGTGTGGCCGTCATAGCCTGAATTTGCCTCAGATGCCTTATACCTTCGATCTGCAGGTTTTTAGATAGACCAAGGCCTAGGATTGCTTTAGCTCTTAGATCTTTGGGGTGAATTGAGGCAGCAATGCGCCAAAAAGGAATTACTTGTGTTTGGTAAGGCAGCCCTATTCTTTCTGCTATCCAGCGAGCTAAGTAATACAGGTACTGATCTATAGATGGTAGATCCGGATCAAGTGGCTCAAAGTCAGGGGAATCAACTTTCCATGCCAACTCATAACCTTCTATGTTTGGAGGGGGAATATCTTTCCATCTCTCTGGGTTTAACTCTAACTGGTTCAAGAGTTTAAGTGCTTCTTCTAAAAAAGTAAATGAGACACCTAGAACCCAAAGTGCATGGAGTCTATTCAATAAGCAGGGCAGATGATTTGGCTCAGTACTGATCCCTTGATCCCAGTAGTAGAGTGATACTGACCAAGCGTTTCTTCTTTCCTTTGCAGTAGGAGCCGTTTCTGCTACACGGGCTTGACTGATCCCGCGAGCATTCCAGGTTGAGCCTGATTCAGACAATGGGACTGCCATTTCCTTACCTAAGCTTAAACTTGTATTATGACCTACCGATTTATCCTAGCTGACGTAGCCTTTTGCATATTGCTGAGCAGTAGACTCAGTGCATAACTCTACACAAGCAGCAGCCATGGAGGGTAGTGTCACGAGAGGCTGCCGGTTAACCATAGCATCAAAGCTGTACGTTTGTTGTCACTGCTTCCTGGAATGGTATCATAGTTCTGATTTTCGGAGATCGTCATTTTGAATTGGACAGTTACCTCAGGCAGGCCTGACGCAAGTACGGCAGACTCCATCTACCTGTTACATCTCTTAAGCTTCCAGGCCCAATCTGCATCTGCTATTGTTCTCAACTTTCGAGCCAACGTCTGCCGAGGTTTGTCTCGAGACAGCGCATCTTAAACAAGGTTGTTCCTATGCTACGTCACATCAGCACCTGTACTCTTCTTCTCAGCTTGGGTAGCACGATCGCCTGTACGCAGGCCACACCAGCGCAAACCCCCGACCAGGTGGTGAGCACCTTTATCGCTGCCACCGAAAAGGGGGATTGGGGCACCGCCGACGGCTACCTGACCGAGCGCTTCAGCAATGCCCTCAGGCCGGGATCCCTGCCTTCGATTTGGGGGGCAGCGGGAGAGAATGTGCAGGTGCGCAACCAAGAGGTGAGCGGCAAGACGGCCTACGTGTGGGTGGAGGGCGAGTCCTCTCTGGAAGAGGCGGCGCAGCGCCTGGGGCTGGATCCCTTGACTTTGCGCAAGTACCTGACCGAGCCGGATCTTGCCGATCCCACCTATCAGCAGTTGGCCCCGCAATTGGTGGGCCTGCGCCTGGAGGGAGACACGGTGACTTCCCGCCTCAAGATCACCCTTTACCGACAGGAGGGCGGCTGGCGAATCGAGGTGTGGCAACCGGATAAGCCGCCCGCAGAGGGATCCCAGCCGGAGAACCCTGAGCCCTCTCCCTCTCCGGCAGAAACTGAGCAACCTGCCGAAAATCAGCAGTGAAGTGGCGGGGGAAAGGTGTTGAAGAAAGCTTGGTTCTTGCTGGCCCTGGTTTTGCTCAATGGCTGCGGGCAGACGCAAACGGCCAAAGAGACGCTGCAAGCCTTTGTGCAGGCGGCCAACGCTCGGGATTTTGCCACGGCAGAAGCGCTGCTCACCCCGCGGCTGCTGAGGGGGATCCCGCCGGGCGCCCTGGATCGCTCCTGGCCCTCGGCAGAGGAGTTCACCCTCACTCCTATCCAGGAGGTGGGCAACACGGCCATCTTTCAGGTAGACGCAATCCTGAGGCCGGAGGCAGTGGTGCCCACTTTGTACTTCCAGTTCACCGCCGCGGAGCTGCAGCAATTCTTAACCGAGCCGGATCGGGAGGATCCGCGGTTTCGCCCTTTTCGCTCCCAGTTGGGTTTCTACGAGCCGCTGCCGGACGGGCGTCTGCGGGCGGCGATGGAAGTTACTCTCTACCGCCAGGCCCAGGGATGGCGGGTGGAGCTGGCCCGTCTGCAGCCTCTAAACACGAGAGTTCTCTACGAGCCGATCCAGCTAGCAGAAGAAGCGCAACCTTTTCGACTGACAGGAACGGTGCGGCTCCTCAACCGCGAGGAAGGCTGGATCGGGGTCAATTTGGACGAGGTCAGCCCCAACCTGCAGCGCTACGCCGGCACCTGGGTCTCGGTGGTTCCTGCGGAAGATGTCCAGGTCATCCGCCTTGGCCGCCCCGCCAGTTGGCTGGAGCTGCGCCCAGGGGACGAGGTGGAGATGGAGGGCAAGGTGCGTTTTGCCGTCAATGCCGACGCCGAAGGGCGGATCCCGGCGGCGATTCGGGCCGAGCGCATCCGGGTGCTGCAGATCCCCAGCCCCTCTCCCTGAGGGATCCCTCACCCCCGGCCCCTCTCCCTGAGGGATCGCCCTCACCCCCGGCCCCTCTCCCTCAGGGTGAGGGGGGTAGTGTTCCAT
>NZ_JANSJB010000087.1:0-4946 GCF_047462355.1 Synechococcus sp. H55.9
ATCAGCCGGTCAAACATCCGGTTCATTTCCCGTTGAATTTCGTCAATTTCCCGAAAGGGATCCCAGCGAACCAGAGCCATATCTATCCACCTCCTGATCAGATTTTGGTTAACTTTTGGTTAGCTTCTCTTTAAGCTTTACTCACAAGGCTTTAGCCTAGCCTCTGTACATTAAAATAAGCTTTCTGGCTGGCTCCAGAGGTCGAGTTTTCTGGAAATCGGTTGGGGTATTTTCTCACCCAAGAATCAGGAGAAAGCTCTCAGGAATCGCTGCGCTGGGGCGGGCGATGGGATCTCGTTTGCAACCATAAACTCAGGCCGGTAGCCACCATCACCAACAGCCCCAGGCCGTTTAAGAAGGGGTAGATGGCCTGCAGATCCAGCGGCCCCCACTGCCCTTTGTGGATTTGGATTAGCCAGTAGTAGTCCAAGTTGTCGTTGAGGCGGGCAATTTGGTAGAGGGATCCCGTCACCACCGTCACCACCAAGGGCAGGGCCAGGATGGGAGCGAGGGCGCGGTGGATCTGGCGGGTGAGTTTTCGGGACAGGGCCATCAGGATTTCTCCAAGGCTAGCAAACCATGCTGCCATGGTATCAGGGTGGCCCCTTTAGGAACGGATCCCGAGGACTTCCTCCAGCTTGGGCATTTGTTCGCGGGGGATGATCCGCCCTTCGTCCTCAAAGCCGGGGATCTCGTGGAAGTTGAGGTAGCGGTACAGCTCGCCGGCAAAGGGCTGGATCTTGGTGGCCACGATCTCCCGGTATTCCTCAGGGGTAGGGATCCGCCCCAGGAGGGCGCAGGCAGCCGCCAGCTCGGCGGATCCCAGATAGACCCGCGCGTCCTTGCCCATGCGGTTGTTGAAGTTGCGGGTGGAGGTGGACATGACGGTGGCCCCATCTGCCACGCGGGCCTGGTTGCCCATGCACAAGCTGCAGCCCGGCATTTCCGTCCTCGCGCCGACAGCGGCAAAGGTGCCGTACACCCCTTCGGCGCGCAGTTGCGCCTCGTCCATGCGGGTGGGTGGGCAGATCCAAAATTGGCGTACCTTGGCCCGACCTTGCCCTTCCAAGATCTTGGCGGCAGCCCGGTAGTGGCCAATGTTGGTCATGCAGGAGCCGATGAACACCTCGTCAATTTGGATGGGTGTGTCGGGGTTGCCTGCCGCGTGCTGGGCGTGGACTTCGCTTAGAGTCATCACCTTGTCGGGATCGTTGGGGGCACAGACGATCGGCTCGGTGATGCTGCTGAGATCAATCTCGATCACGGCAGCGTATTCGGCGTCGGGATCCGCCTCCATCAGGGTGGGGTTGGCCAGCCAGGCTTCCATCTTGGCGATGCGCCGCAGCAGGGTTCTCGCATCCTGATAGCCGCGGGCGATCATGTTTTTCAGCAGCACCACGTTGGAGCGCAGGTACTCGGCGACCGTCTCGACGCTTAGCTTGATGGTGCAGCCGGCGCAGTTGCGCTCTGCCGAGGCGTCGGTAAACTCGAAGGCTTGCTCCACCTTGAGATGGGGCAGGCCCTCGATCTCCATAATTCGCCCGGCAAAGACGTTTTTCTTGCCCTGCTTCTCGACGGTGAGCAGCCCCCGCTGGATGGCCACGTAGGGGATGGCGTGGACGATGTCCCGCAGGGTGATCCCGGGTTGCAATTCCCCCCGGAAGCGCACCAGCACCGACTCCGGCATATTGAGGGGCATCACCCCCATGGCGGCGGCAAAGGCCACCAGCCCCGATCCCGCCGGGAAGGAGATGCCCAGGGGGAAGCGGGTGTGGGAGTCGCCCCCGGTGCCGACGGTATCCGGCAGCAGCATGCGGTTGAGCCAGGAGTGGATGATGCCGTCGCCGGGCCGCAGGACAACGCCCCCCCGCGAGGCAAAAAAGTCGGGCAGCTCTTTATGGATCTGGATGTCCACCGGCTTGGGATAGGCGGCGGTGTGGCAGAAGCTCTGCAGCACCAGGTCGGCGCTGAAGCCCAGGCAGGCCAGCTCCTTCAGCTCGTCGCGGGTCATGGGGCCGGTGGTGTCCTGGGATCCCACCGTGGTGATCAGCGGCTCACAACTGGTGCCCGGGCGCACCCCCGGCAGCCCACAGGCTTTGCCGACAATTTTCTGGGCCAGGGTATAGCCTTTGCCGGTGTCGGCGGGCGGGGTGGGACGGATAAATAGGGGAGAGGGATCCAGCCCCAGGGCCTGGCGGGTTTTGTCGGTGAGGGCCCGGCCAATCAAGAGGGGGATGCGGCCCCCCGCCCGCACCTCGTCCGGCAGGGTCACAGGCCGCAGGGAAAAGGTGGAGAGGACTTGGCCATCCTCAGAGCGGATGACGCCTTCGTAGGGATAGATGGTGACCACCATGCCCGTCTCCAGCCGCGAGACCTCGCACTGGATGGGCAGGGCGCCGGCATCTTCGGCGGTGTTGAAGAAGATAGGCGCGATCGTGCCTCCCAGAATCACCCCGCCGGCCCGCTTGTTGGGCACATAAGGAATGTCGTGGCCAATGTGCCAGAGCAGGGAGTTGAGGGCGGACTTGCGGGAAGATCCCGTGCCCACCACATCCCCCACAAAGGCCACGGGATAGCCGCGGCGCTTCAGCTCGGCAATAGCAGCCAGGGATCCCGGCGCGCGCGACTCCAGCATGCTCTGGGCGTGCAGGGGGATGTCCGGGCGGGTGGTGGCGTGGGCGGCGGGGGAGAGGTCGTCGGTGTTGATCTCGCCGGCAATTTTGAACACCGTCACGGTGATGGCCTCGGCCAGGGGCGGCCTGGTAGTGAACCACTCTCCTTCAGCCCAGGACTGCAGCACCTGCCGAGCGCGGGCGTTGCCGGCCTGGCTTAGTTCCAGCACGTCGTGGAAGGCATCGAAAACCAGCAGCGTGTGGCTGAGGGCGCGGGCCGCCGCGGCGGCAATCTCCGGTCGTTCATCTTGCAGCAGCTCCAGCAGCACCTGGACGTTATAGCCCCCCAGCATCGTCCCCAAGAGCTCCACCGCCCGCAGGGGGGTAATCAGAGGTGAGCGCGCTTCTTCCTTGGCCACAGCCGCCAAAAAGCCCGCCTTCACATAGGCCGCCTCATCCACCCCCGGCGGCACCCGCTCTGCGAGCAGATGCAACAAAAAAGCTTCCTCGCCGGCAGGGGGATCCTTGAGCAGCTCGCACACCTGGCTGGTCTGGGCAGCGCTCAAGGGCAGCGGCGGGATCCCTTGATCCGCGCGGGCAGCAACATGTTGGCGGTACTCGGCCAGCATGGGGAGGATTCCTCGGGTCACTCGACATGGGTATTTATTCTACCGCCAGGTCGGCAGCAGGAAGGGATCCCAGCAGCGCTTAGGATAGCTCCGCCAGCAGCTCTTTTTGGTATAGGCCGATACAAGCTTGGATTAACTCGTCCAGCTCCCCTTCCAAAATCGGCTCGAGCAGGAAGTTCTGGTTGAGGCGGTGGTCGGTGACGCGGTTGTCCTTGTAGTTGTAGGTGCGAATTTTTTCCGAGCGGGATCCCGTTCCCACCTGCATGCGACGGGCGGAGCTGATGGAGGCCTGTTGCTCCTGCAGCTTCATCTCGTAGAGCTTGGCCCGCAAAATCTGCATCGCCCGCTGCCGGTTTTGCAACTGGGATCGCTCCTCGGTGCAGAAGACGCGGATGCCGGTGGGCTTGTGGAGGAGATCCACCGCCGTTTCCACCTTGTTCACGTTTTGGCCGCCCGCCCCGCCGGAGCGCGCCGTCTTGATCTCGATGTCCTTGGGGTCGATCACCACCTCCACCTCGTCCACCTCCGGCATCACCGCCACCGTGGCCGTCGAGGTGTGGACGCGCCCCTGCGCCTCTGTCACGGGCACCCGCTGCACCCGGTGCACGCCGGCCTCAAACTTCAGCTTGCTATAGACCTGGTCGCCGCGGATTTCCAGGATGGCCTCTTTGTAGCCCCCCATCTCTCCTTCCGAGAGGCTGGCCAGGCGCACCGACCAACCCATCTTCTCGGCGTAGCGGGTGTACATGCGGGCCAAATCAGCCGCCCACAGCGCCGCTTCCTCGCCCCCGGTGCCGGCGCGGATCTCCAACATGATGTTTTTTTCGTCGTTGGGATCCCGGGGCAGCAGCAGCAGGGTGAGCTGTTGCTCCAGTTGCTCTTGGCGGGCGCGCAGTTGCTCGAGTTCCGACCTGGCCATCGCCTCCAGCTCCGGATCGGAGGCCGCCTCGCGCAGCAGCTCTTCCGTCTGCTTCAGGTCGCGAGTCAGCTTCTGCCAATCGTGAAAAGCCTGCACGGTGGCTTCCAGGGAGGAGCGGGCCTTGGCGATCCGCTGCAGCTCCGCCGGATCCGTCGCCACATCAGGATCGGCCAGGCGCACCGTCAGCTCCTGAAAAGTGGCCTCGACGTTCTTAAGCTGCTCGATCAGTTGAGCAGAAGCCATGGGTCTAGCCTCACCGAGAAGTCTAAGCAGGGCCCAAATGGGGAACCTTGGTGCAGAAACTCGGCTACTTGGCTTTCTTGCTGCCGCCCATGCCGTACTTGCGCATGAACTTCTCCACCCGTCCTTCGCTGTCGATGATCTTCTGGCTGCCGGTGAAAAAGGGATGGTTGCCGGACCAAACGTCGACCTTCAGCTCCGGCTGGGTGGATCCCACCGTCATCACCACTTCGCCGTTGCAGATGACTTTGGCTTCGGGATACCACTGTGGGTGTATTCCTTTTTTGGGCATGGCAATCTCCTCCTCTGGGCTTGTTTCTATACCCTTGTCTACCAACATCGACCTTGAAAAAGCAATGGCGGGGATCCCTAGCGCTTCGAGTACTGGGGAGCCTTGCGGGCCTTGCGCAGGCCGTATTTCTTCCGTTCCACGGCGCGCGGATCCCGTTTTAGGTAGCCCTCTACCTTCAAGGGGCCGCGATTGGCCGGATCCACCTCGCAGAGGGCGCGTGCCACCCCCAACTTGATGGCATCGGCCTGGCCGTG
>NZ_JANSJB010000087.1:5046-11286 GCF_047462355.1 Synechococcus sp. H55.9
CTTTGGCTCCTGGGATCGTGTGAACAGGATACACCTGCGGCTGCTGGGCCTCGTGGGGGTGGTGGGGGCCGGCGTACACCTTCAGCTTGGTAAATTGCCGCCGGCCCAAACGGGTGTGGGGCAACATCCCCTTGACCGCCTTTTCCACCACCCGCTCCGGCAGGCGAGCTTGCAGTTGGGCAAAGGTCTCGACTTTCATGCCGCCAGGGCGGCCAGAGTGGCGATGGTAAAGCTTTTGGGTGCGCTTTTTGCCGGTGACCACCACTTTTTCGGCATTGATCACGATTACATAGTCCCCCGTATCCAGATGGGGGGTGAAGTCGGGCTTGTGCTTACCCCGCAAGAGGGTGGCCACGGCCGCGGCCAGGCGCCCCAGCCGCTGGTCGGCAGCATCCACCAGGTACCAGCGGGGCGCCGCAGTTTCGGGAGTGGGAAGGGGAGTTTTGTTCATGGCAGCTAAGGAGGACAGAACTGCAGGATTGGACAAGAAAACGCTCAGACCAAGGAAGGGACACCCACAGCCAGATGGCGGGCTTCAGGGGGCCCCAAAAAGGGCAACAGGTGGGCAAACTGCCGCCCAAAAGGATCCGCAGCGTAGCCCACATCCAGCAAACACAACCCTTGCGGAGGGGCGCTGTAGCGGGTGCGCATCTGGCTCCAGTCGTTGTGCTGCCAGAGGTGGACAAATTGTTGCGGGCTGAGCTCGCCGCGGCCCACCACCTCCAGGGATCCCACCAGCAGCCGCATCATCCGGTAGAGGAAGCCGCTGGCCTGCACCTCGATGCTCACCAGATCCCCCAGCCGCCGGCAGAGCACCTCCTGCACCTGCACCCGCGAGTGGGGCCGGTCGGATCCGCGCCGCCGGAACGCTTCCAAGCTGTGCTCGCCCAGCAGGGAGTGGAGGGCCTCCGCCATCGGCTCCACCTGCAAAGGCCAACGCACCTGCCAGCTAAAGAGGCGCCAGAACACATCCGGCAGCTCCCGGTTCAGGATCAAGTAGCGATAGCGGCGCCAGCGGGCCGAAAAGCGGGCATGCCAGAAGTCAGGCACCTGAGCGGAAGCCAGTACCACCACATCTTCCGGCAGACAGTCGTTCAGCACCCGCGCCCACTCCGTGGGTGGGATGCCAGAGGTGGTGTCGAAGTGGGCCACCTGGCCTGAGGCATGAACCCCCGTATCGGTGCGCCCTGCCCCGTAGAGGGCCACCGGGTGCCCGGCCCGCGACGCAATCGCCTCCTCCAGCACCCCCTGTACGGTGCGGTGGCCCGCTTGACGCTGCCAGCCGCGAAAGCCGCTGCCGAGGTACTGAATTTTCAGGGCAATGCGACGGCTTTGCATGGGATCCCTTCACACCAGCTCGATGACCGCCATTTCCGCTCCGTCCCCCCGCCGACGCACGGTGCGCAGGATGCGGGTGTAGCCACCGGCCCGATCGCGGTAGCGCTCCGGCGCTTGCTCAAACAGAGAGCGCACCAGCTCCTTGTCGTAGACGTAGGCCAGGGCCTGCCGCCGCGCCGCCAAAGATCCCTCTTTGGCCAGGGTGATCATTTTCTCGGTGGTGGCGCGAATGGCCTTGGCGCGGGCTTTGGTGGTGGTGATCCGCCCTTCCCGCAGCAGAGCTGTGGTCAGCGCCCGCAGCAGGGCTTTGCGCTGGTCGGCAGGCTTGTTGAGGTGGGGGGTACGACGACGGTGACGCATGGTAACCTCTATCCTGGGCTCTTCGGGGATCCTGACTGAGTTTTGCGGTGACGCCGGCGGCGCCAAGCACCTTGGAGGGTTGCTTGGGGCTCTAGGCCTTGCCCTTTTCGCGGGCGCGGGGCAGCGTTAGGCCAAAGCGATTCTTGAGGGCCTGGATCACCTCTTCGGCAGATTTCTGGCCGAAGTTTTTGATCTCCAGCAGATCCTCCTCGGTGTAGACCAACAGATCCGCCACCGTATTGATCTGGGCTCGCTTCAGGCAGTTGTAGGCCCGTACCGATAGCTGCAGCTCCTCGATGGGGATCTGGTTCTTTTGGTTATCTTCGGTTTGCTGAGGCGCTACCGGCGCATCGAAGCTGACCTCCTGCAGGGGCGAGAACAAGCTCACCAAAATGCGGGCCGCTTGACTGAGGGCCTCTTGCGGAGTGAGGCTGCCGTTGGTCCAGATCTCTAATATTAGACGATCTTTTTCCAGGGACTGGCCGACCCGGGCTGCTTCCACCGTGTAGTTCACCTTGCGCACCGGCATGAAGACGGAGTCGATCTGCAGAAAATCGATGGCCGTCGATTTGCTGTCGGAGTAATCGACGGCGCGGTAGCCATGTCCCCGGCCAATCATAAACTCCATTTCCAAAATCGCCCCTTCCGCCAAAGTGGCAATGTGGTGGCGGGGGTTGATCACCTCCACTTCGCTGGGCAATTGCAGCTTCTCGGCGGTAACTTCCCCCGGCCCTTGCGCCACCAAACGGCCCACCTGCGTGTCAGGAGCCGTGGAGCGCAGCACCAGCTCCTTCATGTTGAGCAGGATCTCCATCACGTCTTCCCGCACTCCCGGCACCGTGGAGAACTCGTGGCTCACGCCGGCGATGCGGACAGCGGTTACTGCCGTCCCTTCCAGATTGGAGAGCAACACCCGCCGCAGGGCGTTGCCCACGGTGATCCCTTGGCCGCGCTCCAGCGGCCCCAGAGCAAATTTGCCGTAGTGAACGCCGGTGGCATCCTGATGGGATTCAACGCACTCGGTCTGGTAGGCAACAGCGCTTGCGCTCGCTTTGCTGCTCAAAGCATGGAGGGTTCGGCTGGTTTGAATCATCATAATGGCCCCGTCCGTCTGGCTGGATATCCGCTTGGAGAACTTATGAAACTTCAGAGGTCATCTCGGGCAAACCGGTCGCTGGCGCGGCGCGTAGCCTTGGAAGAAACCCCCCAGACGCTCGCCCGGCCCTCAAGGCGGGATCCTTTAGACACGCCGCCGCTTGGGGGGTCGGCAGCCGTTGTGGGGAATGGGGGTAACATCCCGAATGAGGGTGATCTCCAGGCCCGTTGCCTGCAGAGCGCGAATGGCGGTTTCCCGGCCGGCTCCTGGACCGCTCACCATCACTTCGATCTGACGCATGCCGTTCTCCATCGCCTGCCGCGCTGCATTTTCTGCGGCCATTTGGGCGGCGAAGGGGGTGCCTTTTTTGGCGCCTTTGAAGCCGGTAGAACCTGCCGAAGCCCAAGACACTACATCGCCGTTGGGATCGGTGATGGTGACGATGGTGTTGTTGAAGGTGGACTGAATATAGGCCACTCCGTTAGGAACGTTCTTTTTGACTTTACGTCCGCGCCGTTGCTGCCGAGCCATGATCCATGCGTCCTTGCAATCAACTGTTTGACAACTGTTTGGGATTGGAATGGTCGAAGGGTCTTATTTCTTGGCAGGAGCTTTCTTCTTGCCGGCAACCGTTTTCCTCACCCCCTTGCGGGTGCGGGCGTTGGTGCGGGTGCGCTGGCCGCGTACGGGCAGACCCAGGCGATGGCGGCGGCCTCGATAGGTGCCGATGTCGATCAGCCGCTTGATGTTCATCGCCTCTTGGCGGCGCAGATCCCCTTCCACCTGGTACTCGCCCTCCACCACCGTCCGTAGGGCGGCCACCTCGGCGTCGCTGAGGTCACGGGTACGAGTATCCGGGTTAATGCCGGTTTTCGCCAAAATTTGACGCGAGCGGGTTAGCCCAATGCCATAAATGTAGGTGAGGGCGATCTCAACTCGCTTTTCTCGAGGGATGTCAACTCCCGCAATCCGTGCCATAGTCTGGGATGCCTTATAATCCGACCAATCAAACTAACTCGAACAAACTTGCCCAAAAGAACTGAGTTGCCTGCCGGCTGCTAAGATTGGGATCGCCAAAGTGGGGAATGTGCCACAGCAAGGCCAAACGTGGGATCCATGCTCTCACCGCCGCCCAGGGCTCTGCTCCGTTGTGCTAGGCTCCGCTGTCTTTGTCTTCTGCTGCGATCCTGGACACAGCCGCCGTCGTGCCCTTATCCCTGCCGCTGCTTGTGCTTCGGGTTAGAAGAGCAAATCACCATCACCCGCCCATGGCGGCGGATAACTCGGCACTTTTCACAGATCCGACGGACGGAGGGCCGCACCTTCATGGTTGATCCTGCTAAAACCAGCGAATATCCATTCTAAGTTCGTCTGGGCAGCCTGTCAAAATGTGTTTGGGCTTCCGAGGGCAAGCGAACAGGCAGGTTGGCTATGCTGGGTCCAAGCAGGCGCGGCTCTGGGGTGGAGAAGGGCAATGCAGTGGCAGTGGCTGGTCGTGCTGGGCGGTGTGCTGGGGCTGGGCTCCCCGGTGTTGGGGCAATCGCCTGAAACAGGCTCTCCCGCTTCTGGGGGGAACCTCTCGGCGGCGGAAAACGGGCAGAGGGGGGAGGGGGATTGGCTTTTGCCCTTGCCCAGCTCTGCCGATCGCCTCGATGCGGTGCCGGAGCGGGGCTGGCTGGCGGTGGGACTGTTGGAAGCGCAGGCAGTGACGCTGCTGGATGGGGCGAGCGGGGATCCCCTGTGGCAGGTGGCGGTGGGCTTTGCCCCCGGCGTGGTGCGGGTGGATGCGGTGCAGCAGGTGGTCTATGCCTCCGGCCCCAATGCTCCCGGGGTGGTGGCCCTCGATTTGCTGACGGGGGAGCTGCTGCAGGCCTACGGGCTGCCGGCGGGGGTTTTGGATATGGCCGTGGATGCGGCCGGGGGGCGAGTTTTCGCCTCCATGCCCGCCGCCCAAAGTTTGGCGGTGATCCCCGCTCCCAACCGCCAACGGAATGGATCGGAGCCTCCGCAGGCCCGCAACTTGCCGCTGCCGGGGCCACCCTTGGCTTTGGCCTATGACCCAGAGCGGGGAGCCCTGTTTGTGGGCCTGGCCGGCGAGGATCCCCTCAGCCTGCTGGTGGTCAACCCCGACAATGGCGAGCTGTTGGCTCGCTGGCGCGGCGGCAACACTCCAGAAGCGATGGCTCTGGATGCCCAACGGCAACGCCTGGTGGTGCTCAACTCGGGCAGCCAGGATCTGACGGTGCTGGATCTGGGCCGCAGCGGCGAGGCCCTGCAGCGGATTGGCCTGGATTGGCGACCGACACGGCTGGCCCTTTCCGCCGATGGCCGCTGGGCCTACGTGACCTCCCGCAACAGCGACCGTCTGCAGGTGGTGGATCTGGAGGTGGGGCGATTGGCCGCCTCGCTGCGGCTGGAGGGACAACCCACGGGTTTGGTGAGGCTGGGGGAGCGGGATCTGTGGGTGGTGGCGGCAGGGATCCCGGCTTTGCGCCGTCTGGTGGATATTCAGGCTCAAGTTGGCGACGGACGGGCGGAGCCCTGGAATGGGGGGGCAAGCCAGCAGAATGGGATCCCCTCTTCCGGCAACCGCGGCGTGGTGACGGGGCGGGTGCTGGATATTGCCGGCCAACCCGTCCAGACGGGGGTTTTGCGCCTGGCCGCCACCTCCACGCAGCCCCCGCAGACGGTTCGCATCGCTGCCGACGGCACCTATGTATTGCCGGAGTTGCCGGCGGGGCTGTACCTGGTGGATGTGGAGGTGCCGGGGTTTCCGCCCACCAGCACCCAGGTGGAGGTGCGGGCCGGTTTTGTATCCACCCAAGATATTCGCCTGCCGCCGGGGCAGCCGGCCCGCCAGCCGGAGGGCATTGGCCTTTTGCCGGATGAGCCGGTTTACTCGGATGAGCTGGCCCGCCACCTCAGCCTGGCCCTGAAGGAGTTGCAGCCGCAGCGACCGGTGCTGCTTTTGAACGGGCCTTTGGGGCCGGATCCCCGCTTTGAGCCGCTTTTGCCCCTCATCCAGGGCCTCACTCTGTTGGATCGGGATGAGCGCTACACCGCCGACTTGGCCAAGCTGAAGGCCATCGGCGATGCCCTTGGCTTGCGCTACATTCTCTTGACCCAACTGCAGATTTCGCGGGACTACAACCGCCAGGGCAGCTCGCTGCTGAATACGGCCCTGCGCTTCCTGGCCCCGGCTGTGCCGGTGGAAATTCCCAATTTCACCCCCAACCAGTTGCGCAGCCGCGGCCTGGTGGTGGTGGTGGACTTGCAGCGGGATCGGCCGGGGGATCGGGCTCGCTACTATGAGGCCTATGGGCGGGATGATGTGGGCGGGGATCCGCTGTTTGAAGATGCGGCAGCGGGCCTGTTTCGGCTGCAGGTGCGCAACATGGTGCCCGTCTTTATCCAACAATGGCAGGCCAACAATCCCTTTTCTGGGT
>NZ_JANSJB010000088.1:0-11274 GCF_047462355.1 Synechococcus sp. H55.9
GGTGGGGAATTCCGCACCTTACGTTAATCAAACTTTTCCCTGCGCCGCTCCCCAGATGGTGTGGTCAAAATGTGTTAGGAAGCCTCTCCCCTCACAGCCTTGGCCACGCGGCGGAAAAATTGCCCCACACCCTTCACCAGATTGGGCGCCGATTCTGGACGAGGTGGGATCCCTGCCATGAGGGTGTGGTAGTCATCCAAGAGGGTGTGCTCTTCTGGAGAGACTGTGTCGTCAGCCATCATCAGGTTGCCAATTGCTCCCAAAAGTTGTAAGCGCTCGGTTTCACTGGCCTGAGCAAGATAATCGGCCATCCAGCGCTCGGTTTGTTCCATCGGGATGGGCTTTTGGATCAGTTCTCGCAGCTCGGTATCGTGCTCCAAACCATAGCGGCGCAGCAGGGATCCCAAGTAGGCCAGTTCCTGGGGTTCCAAATGCCCATCGGCCCAAGCGGAGCCGGCCACAATTTTGAGTATGAGCTGATGCTGGGTCGTCGGGTTCATGATCCCTTGTTGCTAAACGGCACCGTTGCCCTGCTGGGTGAGCGCCAGAGAAGGTTGACGCTAACTTAGCCCTAACTATAGCCCTGCGGCGAGCCAGACCTCTAGGATTTGCCGCTAAGATCATGTTCTGTATTCACAAACACTGAGCTGATTTCTCTCCCCTTTCTGGCAATGCTGAGCGCCTCTTCTTGCAAATGGGATCTGGCCATTCCGGCCCCAGGCCGGCTGTACCGCGGCAGCGGCATCCTCGAGGCCGTACCTCTGACGATCCTGGGATCCCGCGTGTTGGTGATCGGGGGGGAGCGATCGCTAGCTGTGGCTGAACTGCCCCTGAAGCGCAATCTGGAGCGGGATCCCGCCGTTCAGGTCTACTGGAGCACCTATGGCGTCGATTGCAGCGAATCGGAGCTGGCTCGTCTCCAGGCTCTGGCCACAGCAGAATCCGTAACCGGCATTTTGGGGGTGGGGGGCGGCAAGGCGTTGGATACGGCCAAGTTGGTGGCCCATCGGTTGGGGATCCCGGTGGCGACGGTGCCCACCTCTGCTGCCACCTGTGCCGCCTGGAGCGCCCTGTCCAACATCTACTCGGAGGCCGGAGCTTTTCAGCGGGATGTGGCCTTGGAGCAGGCACCTGCCGCTTTGATCCTGGACTATGACTTGATTCTGCAAGCGCCAGCACGCACCCTGGTGGCCGGGATCGGAGATGCCTTGGCCAAGTGGTACGAGTCTTCTGTGAGCAGCGGCAGTTCAGAAGATGCCCTGGTGATCGGCGCTGTGCAGCAGGCCCGCGTCTTACGGGATTTGCTCTTGCAAAAATCGGTGGCGGCCCTGCGGGAGCCAGGTGGGACTGCTTGGAGGCAGGTGGTGGACGCCTGCATTTGCCTAGCGGGGATCGTCGGCGGCATGGGAGGGGCCAAGTGTCGCACCGTGGCCGCCCATGCTGTCCACAACGGCCTTACCCATCTGTTGGGGCACCGGGCCACCCTGCACGGCGAGAAAGTGGCCTTTGGCATCTTGGCCCAGCTCCGCCTAGAGGAGATCCTGCAGGGAAGCCAGTTGGCGCTGGCCGCCCGCACCCAGCTGCTGGAGTTCTACCGCCAGGTGGGGCTGCCCCTCAACTTGCGGGATCTCCACCTGGATCACCTGGGATCCGCTGAGCTGCTGCAGGCTGCCCAAGTGGCCTGCCAGCCGGGATCCGATATTCACCATCTGCCCTTCCCCGTCAGCCCGGAAGCCCTGCTGGTGGCCCTCACCACCACCGACTTGACCAGCTCCAGTCCCGTTCTGCCGCGGCTCTAGGCTGGCCTAGAGATCTTCCCGCTTTCCAACTTTGCCAGTCCAGGCCGGGGTTTGGGCCCTCTGCAGCCGGGCTTCCCTGTAGGCCCCAGAGGTGGCGCCTGCCAAGACCAAGGCTCCGCCCATCCAAGTCCACCCATCCGGGATCTCGGCAAACACCCAGAACCCGATCAGGCTAGCCCAGAGGAGGCGGAAAAAATCAAGAGGCAGCAGCATGGTCACCTCGGCCAGCTTGTAGGCTTGGGTGAGGGCCACCTGGCCCAGGCTGCCCAGCAGCCCCATTGTCGCCATCCACAGCCACTGCTCCGGCGAAGGCCAGCTCCAAACCCAAACAGCAGCCAAGAAGGAAAGGGGAGTCTGCAACAGGCCCATGTAGGCGGTGATCGTGAGGCTGGACTCGGTGCGGGCGAGGATCTTGAGCACAATGGTTACCCAGGCAAAGAGGGCTGCCGCCGCCAAAGCTAGCCCTGTCCCTAAAGAGAGCTCCCGAAAGCCCGGCCTTAGCATCACCAAGGCCCCGGCAAACGCCAGGCCCAATCCCAGCCAGCGGGAGGGGCGCATCTGTTCGCCCAACACCCAGACCGCCATGAGGCTGGCAAACAAAAGCTGGACAAAGCTCAGCGCCGTTGCTTCCGCCAAAGGCAACAGGCTGGCTGCCCAGAAGGAAAGCAGCATCCCCAAGGTGCTGATTGCCGAGCGCAGGAGGTAGAAGCCCATCTTGGCGGTGCGCAGAGAGTGGATCCCTGCTCGCAAAAGCAGTGGCACCAGGGCAAGTAACCCAAATAGGTTGCGCAAGAACACAATTTCAAAAGGGTGCAGGGCGGGCGTGTTGAGCCGGATGATCGCCCCCAAACAGGCAAAGCAAAAGGTGGCCAGCAGCTTCAGGGCAACCCCTTGCCAGGCTCTCATTTGGCCCCACTCTGCAAACCGCCCCACTTGCGCGTTCTCAACGTTACAGCTCACACCCAAACGGTTTAGGCACAGAGTTTTCAGCCTCGAACTCTCAGCCTAAGCGGACTGTCAGGGATCCGACCTGCGCTCCTGGGCACTCTCTGCCACCCCCCTGGTCAGCAGGGAAAAAGACAGGGATCCCTGGGAGCTATGGCCATCTCGAATAGCCATGAACAACAGTTGTCCCCTCGCTCTGTAGCTCCCCTCTCCCAAAGGGAGAGGGGATGGGGGTGAGGGAAGAGATCGGCTGGAAGTCCTAGGTCTTCTTTAGAATCTCCTGCAGGTAGCCGATGACTGTTTCTGGCCGGAGGTGGGCCATGCAGGGGTGGCCCTCCACCAGGCAGGCTTCGTTTTTGAACTTGTTTTCCACGCAGACCCGGCATTTATAGGAAGTTTGGGTAACGTAAACGTGGGGCAGGCGAGGTGCCCACAGCCGCACCGGGCTAGCTCCATCGCCATCGGCATCGTTGCCAAACAGGGCAATGGTGGGGCAGCCCACGGCCGCCGCAATGTGCATCGGCCCCGCGTCCACGGAGATACAGACCCGCGCCCGCTTCAGGGCCCCGGCCAATTCGATCAAGCTGGTTTTGCCCCGCAGGTCGATCATCCCCGTTTGCGCCAGCAGCTCATCTTCGCCGCCGCCGTGGTAGAGGGATCGCTGCAGCTCCGGGGCACTGCCGATTAGCCCCACCTGCAGGCCCTGCCCCCGGCACCACTGGATCACCTGGCGCCAGTGCTCCAAGGGCCACATCTTGGCGCGGCGGGTGGTGGTGATGTGCACCAGGACTTCCGGCACGGGAAAATCGGGATCCCGGCTGGGCAGCTCCAGGCGGAAAAAATCTGTTTCCACATAAGCCAGGCGGCAGAAGATCTCGGCAATGTAGTTGCTGGTGAGAATATCTTTGTAGCGCTGCAAGAACTCCAGGCTGTTCCAGTCGTCGTCCTGGAGCATGCGCTGCACCGGGTCGGGGCCGGGATCCAGCTTGCGGCGAAAATCCAAGGTCAGGCCGGCCCCGGCAATGTACTGGGGTCGCAGGGCCGTCACCGCCACCAGGTTGAGCTCGCTGAACTCGTCGCAATTGATGGCCAGATCATAAGGCCCGGCCTGGGCCACACGATCCCGCACTGCTGCTGTTAGGGCCTCGAGGTAATCGGGGCGGCGGCTGTAGAGGGGGAAGCTGAAGTCGATATAGGGACAGTGAAGCTCAAAGTCGCGCGTAATCTCGCTGCCGAAAAAATCCAGCACACAGCCGGGGTATTTTTCCTTGAGGCCACGCAGGAGGGGGACGGTGACCACGAAGTTGCCCACCTTGCTGGAAGAAAATACCGCTAGATGAGGCCGTTCCCGCAGAGGTTGGTTGGCAAACCGTTGCATAGGGTTGGGATCCCCAGAAAAAGCCGTTTGCGTCGGCGGCGCGGAGCACGTTTGCTAGGCTAACATCCCCAGATCCCCTTCGAGGCCAGCGCCGGGATCCCTGGGCCAGACTTCAGGGCCGGCTGGCCTGGCTGCCATCCCAGATGACCACCACGGCAAAGCGATCCAGAAAGCCATTGCTGGCGTTCATCTGGCGCAGGTTGAAGGCGTCTTCGGCGGAGATCACCAGGTCGTAGCCTAGGGTGCGGGTGGCGCGGATGCGGTGGGGCCGTTCCCCAATGCGGTTGACCAGCGAGCGGGCCTGCTCTTCTGAGGTGGTATAGGCGGCAGTGCCCTCGCTGCCCACAAAGGCAGCATTGAGATCCTGGCCAAGGTTGAGGGGCGGGTAAACTGGGTTGCCGTCGGGATCCAAAAGGCGCATCGATTGGCTAGGGAGAAAATCCAGGCCGCGGGCATCCACGATCAGCCCTGTTACCTGCGGGGTTTGCCGCTGGGATCCTGCTTCGAGGCCAGCTCCCCCCCCTGGCCCCTGGCCTGTGCCCACCCCCGAGCCAGGGCTGGAGCCGCGCCCCCCGCCAGGCCCGATCACTTCTCCCTGTCCAGAACCCGAGCCACCGCCCCCGCTGCCGAACTGGCGCAACAAGTCCAAATCGAAAATCGGCCCTTCCAAGCTTGTGTTCTCGCTAGAAAACGCCGACTCTACTTCTACCTGGTCGGGAGTAACCGGGCGCCAGGGCGTTTCTTCCGGGAAGGGTTGTTTCTCAACCGCTGGGGCAGGGGATCCCCCTTGCAGGCGGTAAAGGGGAGGAAACAGGGTTTGTGCTTCGACAGCTTCCCCCGGCCAGACCAGGATCCCCAGCGCTGCCAAGATCGCTCGGATCCCTGCGCCTTGAGTTCTATCTTTCCACCACCTCATGCCCCCACCTCACGGCCTGAAAACCTGTGGTTTGCTCTGCAGCCGCCCACCCTTCCCCCATGCTACCCAGGCAGGGCCGGTTCGGTAGGGGATCCCGCGCAGTCCTCCCTTTGGCTGGAGAGCAGCGGTCGATGTTTTTCCCTCGTGGGGCGGGATCCCTGGCTCAAGATGGCTGGGAAAGCCAGGCGTTGATCCCCAGCGATCCCCAAGCTCTTGACCGCCAGGCAAAAATACGCAAACATGTGTTCATCATTCTTTGTGATCCCCGTTGATCCCGACCTGGAATCATCAGGGGTTGGAGAGTGCAAAGCAGGCCGTCACGCCAGTAGGTTCAAGGCTGTACTGAGCCACAAGCTGGGATCGGCCTTTGGGTTAGAAGCTGGAGCATTGCACAAAGCCTGAGTTGTCGAAGACAGGAGACCCTGACCATGCCACCAGAGCGGATCCCGTTGGAAGAAATGACCATCCGGCAGTTGCGAGAAGAAGCTGCCCGCTATCAGATCCCCAAGTACAGCCGTATGACCAAAGACCAGCTTATCGAGGCCATTCGAGAAGCCCAAGCCAAAACTGGCTGCCCCACCGATGCGATGCCGGAGCCCAGCGGGCAAGAGTCGGTTACCGGGACGAAGTATGTCGGCCAAGTAGCTAGCAAGCCGGATCTGGCCGATGTAGACAAGGGGCTGGGGGATCTGCCCGACGGCTATGGCGAAAGCCGCATTGTCCTGCTGCCGCGGGATCCCCAGTGGGCCTACGCCTATTGGGATGTGCCCAACGAAGCCAAGGAGAGCAAGCGCCGCGAGGGCGGCCAACAGTTGGCGCTGCGTCTGTACGATGTGACAGATATTGATTTCGACCGCCAACCGGCCCACAGCATGCAGGAGTACCCCTGCGACGAGCTGGCGCGGGAATGGTACTTGCCGATCCCGGTGAGCGACCGCTCCTATTTGGTGGAGATCGGCTACCGGACGGCAGATGGCCGCTGGCTGATGTTGGCCCGCTCGGCAGCGGTGATGGTGCCCCCGGTTTATCCTTCCGACTGGTTTGAAGAGCACTTCCTGACGGTGCCCTTCGACGTGGCACTGCAGGGCCGCACCCTCTACCAGCTCACCGAGCCCTACAAGCGCAGCGCCACCGGCATGGGCGTGGTGGCCTACAAAGGCGATGAGCCGCAGCGGGAGGCGACGGCGGATCCCTTCCTGGATATGGTGGGCGGCTTCGAGGCAATGCGGGTGGCGGGATCCCTGTTTGGCAGCCACCAAATGGGCAGCCGTCAACTGGTGCCGGAGCAGGCCATCAGCTCGTTCATTATCCCCTCGGGTGTGGGTATGATGGGGATGGCTATGGCCGAAGTGCCTGCTGCTCCCTGGATGGCTTCCGGATCGGGCCTGGGGCTGTTCTCCGGCGCTTCCGAAGTCCTGCCGCGGCGCTCCCGCAAGTTCTGGCTGGTGGCTGATGCCGAGCTGATCGTCTACGGGGCCACGGAGCCGGATGCCACCGTCACCATCGCCGGGCGCAAGATCCAGCTCAACCCCGATGGCACCTTCCGTTTCCACATGGCTTTCCCCGATGGCAACATCGACTTCCCCATCTTTGCTGTGGCTGCCGACGGCGAGCAAAATCGGGAGATCCACATGACCTTCGACCGCCGCACCCTCTCCCGCCGCACCAACACCAAGGAGGAGGCCATCGAGGAGTTGTTGCCCTAGAGGATCCAACTTTTCGTTGCTTGCCCCCTGGAGCTGGCCGGGGGCTTTTTGTTGCCGAGTGAGAGTTATTTAACCGGTGATGCAACCCAACTCCCCTCTCCCTCAGGGAGAGGGGCTGGGGGTGAGGGGATCCCTCAGGGAGAGGGGCTGGGGGTGCCTCAATCCAGTTTGTGAACTTATGAAACAAGGGATCCCGGCCCTAGGAGCGGTCGATCAACTGGGCCAGTTGTTTCAGCTTCTTCATCACCTGTCCAGAGCAAAGCAGGTCTTGCGCCTGTTGGATCCCTTCCTGCAAAGAGGGAGAATGGCCGAGGAGCCACAGATAGCTGCCCCCATTCCAGAGAACGGCTGGGGTGAGTTGACAAGGATCGCCGCTGAGCACCTGCTGCATCTGCTGCTGCAGCTCTTTTTCGCCGGCAAGAGGGATCTCTGGGCCTGCCAAGTGGCAATCGCGAGCCTTCAGGAGCAGCCGTTGCCCGCCCTGGTTCAGGATAGCTGCTCGTTCTCGCGGCAGGTCGCAACTGCCTTCCAAACCCTTGACGGTGGTAAATTGCCCGATCTCCCGCAGGGCAAACAGCTCCAGCAGCGTGGCCTCGGTGGGCGGGTGCACATAGCCCGCCACCAGGTGAAAGGGGCCTTGGTAGGGCGCCCAGACCAGCTCCAAGGTGGCCAAGGGGGGGCGTTTGCCGATTTGATCCCGGTAGTCCATCAGGGCCTGGGCTTGGGGAAAACAGGTGGGCAAATACAAAAATCCCAACCCGGTTTGTTCCAGCAGTTGCCCCACCTGCCCCAGGGATAGCCCCCGCCAATCGACCCCCAAGAGGCGCCAGACGACCTCCAAAGGTAGACCATACTTGGTGGGACAAAAGCCGGAGCCATGCAGCAAAACGGCTGCCCCTGCCGCGGCCAACAGCAAAGCCACCAGCACCCCCAGCGGCGCAGTCCGCGAGCGGCCATCGTAGGGATGGCCAAAGATAATCAAAGGATGGGGCAAATCCCGTTGGGGCAGAAGAGGGCCGTATTCTGCGTAGGCATCCAACATACCGGCCAGCTCTTCGGCGGTGGGGCGCTTGATGCGGTGGGCAATTAAAAAAGCTCCGATCTGGGCGGGAGTGGCTTCCCCCCGCAAGAGCATGCGAGCAGCGCTGGCCGCTTCGGCTCGGCTGAGATCTTGGTGAGTATGGGTGCCGCTGCCGATTTTTTTCAACAGCTCGCGAAACTCTTGGCTCATAGCATCGGCGATCAGGAGGGCTGGGCTACTCAGGATACTGACAACAACCTGGCAGATGGCTGAGGGATGTGGGGATCTGTGCCGGAAGCGGGCTCAACCTCGGGCTGCCTGATGAGCTGGGCGGCCAACTGCAAAAACCGGCGAATGGGCGGAATCTGGTAGCGATCGCTGGTGGTGACCATCACCACCTGCCGCCTCAACAGGGGAGGCTCGGTGGGCCGCACCTGCAACTCCGGATCGGCGCAGCAGTCCACCAGGGCCGACTCCGGCAGGAGAGCGATCAACTGCCCCTGTCGCACCACTCCCCGAAAGGCATCTAGGGTGTTCAGTTCCAGGGCTGCTTTGAGAGGGAGCCCCTGCCGGGCCAGATGGGATCCCACCAAGGAGCGCATGGCGTAGCCATCCTTGAAGACAGCCTGAGGATACTCGGCCAGCGCCTTCCAGGGGATCTGCTCGTAGCGGCTGAGGGGATGGGTGGAGGGCATCAACACCTGAATCGGCTCGGAATACAGCGGCTCCACCACCAGTTCTGCCCCCCGCGTCATCAGGGGATTGTCCATGACCAGGGCCACATCCACCAGCCCATCCCTGAGCACCTTCAAGGCGCGGTCGCTGCCCAGAGCCGTGACCCGCAACTGCACCTCTGGGTGCTCTTGACAAAACTGTTGCAGCACGGGCGGCAGTTGATGGGCAATCAGGGAATGGATCCCAGCAATGCAGAGTTCGGTCTGCTGGCCCTGCAGCCATTCTCGAAGGCTCTCCTGAGCCCGCTGCCATTCCTGACAGATGCGACGGGCATGGGGCAAAAGCCGTTCTCCCGCCACAGTTGGGGCCACCGGGTTTTTGCGATGCAACAGCGGGGCGCCCACGGCCTCTTCCAGAGCCTGGATCTGGCGACTGATGGCCGATTGGGTCAGACCCCTGAGGCGAGCAGCGGCCAAAAAGCTGCCCGTCTCCACCACGTTCAAAAAGGCTTGCAACAACTCCAGCCGCATTCGGGATCCCTTGGGCAATGTAACCAGCCACGGTGGCATCCTAGCCAGGGAAACGGTAGGCTTTTGTAAACGCCGTTACCAGTTGTTGGCTTGAGGATCCCCAAGCCAGGGGGAGACGAAGCAGATGAGTTGGGATCCGGCCTTGCTGACGGAGCTGCTCAACTCCGCCGTCCCGCGCCTTTTCCCCGCTGCCCAGGTGGCCATTCGCCACCGGGGAAAGTGTATTTACTCAAGGGCGGCAGGCTATCTTGACCCTGAGACCCGGTGCCAACCGACAACCTTGGCCATCTGTTTTGACCTGGCCTCCCTGACCAAGCTCTACACCGCCACCGCCTGCATGGTCTTGGTGGAAGCTGGAGCGTTGCAGTTGGATCAGCCGGTCAGTCTCCTGTTGCCGGAGTTTCAGGGATCCCGCCCCATTGCCCCCTATGAGGATCCTCTGCAGCCGGGGAAATGGATTGCTGTGGAACCGGAAATCGAAGGCGAGCTGATCCCGGCAGGGCAGGTGACGGTGCGGCAGTTGCTGGCCCACACCGCCGGCTTGCCCGCCTGGCGACCCCTTTTTCGACAGCCCGACGCCGCATCGGCCCGGCACATGGCCCTGCACACTTTTTTTTCCTACAAGCCGGGATCCCGTGTGGTCTACAGCGATCTGGGATTGATCTTGCTGGGCCTGGCTTTGGAACGTCTGAGCGGGGCCAGCCTGGATCAGATCTTGCACGCCCAGGTCTTGCGGCCTCTGAGCCTGAGCCAAACCCGGTTTTGTCCGGGGGATCCCTTCCATCCACCCCTTGCCTCTGTCCCTTGCGCGCCCACCGAGCTGTGCCCCTGGAGAAGGCGCCGTTTGCAGGGGCAGGTTCACGACGAAAATGCCGCCCGCCTGGGCGGGATCGCCGGCCATGCCGGGCTGTTCGCTACGGCAGAGGAGGTGGCCGCCTTCGGAGAGAGTTTTTTGACGGGATCCCTACTGCAGCCGCAGACGGTGCGGGAAATGACCCGCGAGCAGTTGCCTCAGCCAAATGCTCCGCAGCGCGGTCGCGAACGTCGAGGCTTGGGGTTTGCCTTACGCTCTGCGGATCCCTTGGCCAGCAGCTACCCGTTCAGCCCCGGCGCCTTCGGCCACACCGGCTTCACCGGAACCTCCCTGTGGATCGATCCAGAGCGAGAACTGGTGGTGGCCCTGCTCACCAACGCCGTCTATCACGGTCGGCAGGAGAACGGGTTCCAGGCTTTTCGGGTTGCCTTCCATCAGGCCATTCTGAGAGGACTGGCTTGATCTTCGATCTTTGTATCGCCTATCTGGCTGGCTTTCGCATTTGGGTTCAGGACGACCGCCCGGACTGGGTAACCCCTCAGCGCTTTCCCGATGCCGAGCGGCTGTACCCACAGCCCTTTGCCCAGCTTATCCCCGATCTGCAGAGGATCCCGCAGCTCTACATTGCTCTTCTCACCCGCAGCTACAACCTCGATGGCCAAACCCTACGGGCCATTTATCACTCCGGCCCCCATTACTTGGGGATGATCGGTAGCCGCAAGCAGGTGCAAGCCGTCCTGCAAACTCTGGCCCAGGAAGGGATCCCCAAGACCGCCTTCAGCTAGAAACCGCAGGAGCCCCGCCGTGGGGTCAGGGTCGGGAGAAATGCGGACGACGTATGATTGCAACATGACCCAAGTTTTAACCATCTCCTGCAAGCTCAAGGTATCTGCTTCGCAAGCCGTGAAGCTAGAGGCAACCTTATCGGCTTTTGCACAAGCACTCAACTGGGTCAACCAAAACACACCAGAGAAGGTGGTCAACCCAGTCAAGCTTCAATCGCTCTGCTACCGCGCAATTCGTACCCGCTTTGGGCTATCCAGCAACCTGGCACAACAGGTGTGCAGAAGGTTGGCCGCTGCCCGCAAGGTTGCCCAGCAAAAGAATCGTCCGGTCAAAGCGTTCAAGTCTGGCTTTGTGGCCTACGATGCCCGCATCTTCTCTTTCCGGGAGAGGGACTGGACGGTGTCGCTGACCACCGTTGAGGGACGCGAACGCTTTGAGCTGGATATAGGTAACTACCAGCGCGGCATGCTTGCGGGTTCTCATCCCAAAGCGGCCACGCTCATCAAGCGCAAAGATGGTTCCTACTTCATCCAGATTGGCGTGGAGCAGGACCCACCGGAGCCACGAGACACCACCGAGGCGATTGGTGTGGACTTGGGTAGGAGAGATATTGCCCATACTTCTGAGGGAGACCACTGGAATGGACAGCAGTTGAACCAGGTCAGAGACCACTACTCCCGGTTGAGAGCGGCTCTGCAACGCAA
>NZ_JANSJB010000089.1:0-11029 GCF_047462355.1 Synechococcus sp. H55.9
GCAAAGCTATCTGTTGGGATTACAAGCTCTGGTGCAGCACCTGCGCCTGCAATCGGCGTAGGTGCCCGCAACTGTCCAGGAATGCTTGCACGGCTGTGCCGATCCAGCAGGTCACACTGCTCAGCTCGGCCAAATACGGATGAAGACACTTTGCCGCCAGCCCAAGCGCTCCGCGCCGCTGCCCTCACCCCCAGCCCCTCTCCCTGAGGTCACCCTCACCCCCAGCCCCTCTCCCTCAGGGAGAGGGGAGTTAGAGCGGCGCGTTCGCGACAGCGTTGCGTAGGAATAGCGCCGACCGGGAAAACTAGAAACGGAGATCCCAAACGGGGAAAAACCCCACCAGCAGCTCCACGATCAACAGAGCCGGTAGCAGGTTGGCCACCCGCAGGCGGGCCAGGCCGAGCAGGTTCAGGCCAATGCTCAAGATCAGGATCCCACCGGTGGCCTCTAGGGCCGCCATCAGGTCTGGGCGCAACAGCGGCTGCAACTGCCGCGCCAACAAGGCCACTCCCCCCTGCACCAAGAGCACCGGCAGCGCCGAAAATAGGGTGCCCCAGCCCAGGCTGGCGGCGAAGGCGAGGGTGGCGATCCCATCCAACGCCGCTTTCACCAACAACAGCGAGGGATCCCCTAAGCCATCCCGGATGGATCCCAGCAACGTCATGGGGCCGACCACAAACAGAATGCTGGTGGCAACAAAGGCGCGGGTAATGGGGCTGGGACCCAGCCGGCGGCTTACCTGCTTCTCCAGGGCCTGGCCAACCCGCTCGAAGGCGGCCTCGATGTCGATCCACTCCCCCAGCACCGCTCCTGACACCAGGGCCACCAAAACCGTTAGCGTTTGGGCGGCACTGCTGAGGGTCAGAGCCATTTGGATCCCCAAGACCAACACCAGGGCTCCCATCGCTTGCAAGAGGGTTTGGCTCATGCGTTCGGGCAGGCGGCTGCCCATGCCCCAGCCGAGGCCGCTGCCCACCAGGATGGCCAGGGCATTGACGAGGGTGCCAGTGCCGGGAGGAGCCATAGGTTTGCCCAGACTTTCCATTCTCAGTCTCCAACAAAGGCTCGTCCCAAACCTGCGCGGAAGCACCTAGGCAGATCGGCCATTTTCGCTGCCGATCCTGGCTATACTGGGGACACGCTCACCCAAACCCAGCGGTGGGCTTTCACTCCGCAGCGATTCACATGAGCTTTTGGAAGGGCCTGTTCGGGTCAACAGGGGCTGCTACAACCAAAGAGCCGGCGCAAACAGCCAAGGCCGACCGTCGCCAGGAAACAGTAGTGGTCCGAGGGGAGACTATCCTCTTCAGCTTGGATCCCAACTTGGATCTGTACGAGCTGGAGGAACTCTGCGATGCAGTGGGTTGGTCGCGTCGCCCCATGCACAAAGTGAAAAAAGCCCTGCAGCACAGCTTCTTGGTGGTGTCGATGTGGCTGCAGCGGGGCAGCTATCGTCGCCTCATCGGCTTTGCCCGCGCGACATCTGACCATGCCTTCAATGCCACCATCTGGGATGTGGTGGTGCATCCCGATTTCCAGGGCAGGGGTCTGGGCAGACGGCTGATGGAAAAGGTAATCCACGAGCTGCGCGCCCAAGACATCAGCAACATCACCCTTTTTGCCGATCAGGGGGTGGTCAGCTTTTACGAACGGCTGGGCTTTACCCCCGACCCCGAGGGGATCAAAGGCATGTTTTGGTATCCCCGCTAGCCCATGGCTCCCCTGGTGATCCTGCCCGGTTATCTGGCGGGCGCGGCGGAATACGAGCCTTTGCGCCAAGCGCTGGAGGCCCGCGGCTATGCGGCGCGGGTGGTGCCGTTGCAGGTGCGCAGTTGGTTTCCCACACTGGGGGGAAGGCCCGTCACGCCCATCTTACGGGCTCTGCAGGCCACCATTCGGCGCACCCAGGCCGAGTTTGGGGTTGAGCGGGTTAACCTGGTGGCCCACTCCGCCGGCGGCTGGATTGCCCGCATCTACCTGGGATCCGTGCCCTATGGGGGACAGGTGTGGCAGGGGCGGGAGCACGTCTCGACCTTGATCAGCCTCGGATCCCCTCACACCAGCCGCGAGCGCTGGACAAGGCGCAATTTGGACTTTGTCAACACCCACTATCCGGGGGCCTTTTGGCCGCAGATCAAATACGTGTGTGTGGCGGGCAAGGCCATCCAAGGGCAGAGGTTGAAGCTGGGATCCCTGTGGCGGCAAGAGCATTATCTGGCTTGGCTGGCCTACAACAGCTATTGGCTCACCGCCGGCCAAGGAGAGCTGTGGGGCGACGGCATTACCCCCATCCAGGCTGCCCACTTACAGGGGGCTGTCAACCTAACCCTGCCCAACTGTTACCATTCGGGTCGAGGTGGGCGGCGCTGGTACGGTTCCCCCGAGGTGGTGGAAGCCTGGGCTGGCTACTTGGCTTAGCTGCTGGGTTCTTTGGGATCGGCAACGGAAGTCTCGGGCAAAGAGGCGGTCGATTGGCGACGTTCCTGCTGGCGTCGGGCGGCTTTCACCATTTCTTCGACAATGGCCCGCGCCTGCTTCATGCGATCCAAGCTGCTGCGGTAGAGCTCCAGATCTTTTTTCACCCGCTCTGCCGAGAAGGGCAGCTTGCCCACCACATCCTCCAAAAAGCGACGGGTGCGCTCTTCCGGTTCTTTGAAAAGGGACTTGGCTACAACTTCATAGGCTGTGTAAAGGCCAACCGCCAAAACCCGGCTGTAGGCATAGGGAGGCTGGGTCATGCGCTCCAAAATGGCTTTCAACCCGCCCACATCTTCCGCCCCCGGTTTGAGACAAAGGAGATCCAGTCTTTGGCGTGGATCCCCGCTGCGCATCAACTCGAGCAGATCGCAGGCATTCTTGCGCAACACCTCCGGCTTGAGGTGGAGAGCCTTACAGAGGGCGTTGAAAATGGCCTCTCGCTGTTCAGGGGGGTGGTAAGCTTCCATCAGCCCGTCGTAGAGGGTGACCAGCCCCAAAGCAAAAAACGGGTCGTAGGTGAAGGCACTGTTGACGGTGGTCAGATGCAGCTCCACCAGCAACTCTTCCACCACCCGCCGATAGACGGCGTTGATCGGGCGAGGGTAGGCGCTGAAAAAGGTCGCTTTGGTGGCGGCGAGGGTGCGAACAGGATTCACAGGCAGACAGAAAGATGAGCTTGAGGATGGCTTTCTCGACTGTTTTTATTCTCGCCTGTGGTGACTCTGAGGGCAAGCGATGGCCCTCCGCTATGGTGAGATAGGGATGGGTTGAGGAGGGGGATGGCAACAACAGACGTGACGGTGGTGGTGAAGATCGGCACCTCCAGCCTGACGGACACGCAAACCGGCCTGTTGCGCCTTTCGGTGCTGGGGCCGCTGGTGGAGGTACTAACCCACTTGCGCAGGCAGGGGTACGCGGTGATCTTGGTCTCCTCCGGAGCGGTGGGGGTAGGTTGTGCTCGCCTGGGCTGGCGGCAACGACCGACGGCCATTGCCGAAAAGCAGGCGGTGGCTGCGGTGGGGCAGGGACGGCTGATCCGCCTTTACGATGACCTCTTCTCGGCTCTCAACCAGCCGATTGCCCAAGTTTTGCTCACCCGCGGCGATCTGGTGGAGCGCAGCCGCTACGTGAACGCCAATCGCACGTTTGCCCAACTGCTGCAGATGGGGGTTATCCCCATCGTCAACGAAAACGACACCGTGGCAGTGGAGGAGCTGAAATTCGGCGACAACGACTCGCTTTCGGCGTTGGTGGCCAGCATGGTGCAGGCCAAGTGGCTCATCTTGCTCACCGATGTGGACAAGCTCTATTCGGCTGACCCCAACCGGGATCCGTCTGCTGAGCCCATCGAGCGGGTGTTGCCCGGGATCCCTCTCCAGGTGAAGGCCGAAGCCCAGGGAAAAAGCGGCTGGGGCACCGGCGGCATGGCCACCAAGCTAACCGCTGCTCAAATTGCTACAGCCGCAGGCGTCACGGTGGTGATCACCAACGGCAAACGGCCTGAGCAGATCCCGGCCATTCTGGCCGGCGAGGCCATCGGCACCCGCTTTGATCCGGCTCCCCAGCCCGCCAGCGCCCGCAAGCGATGGATTGCCTATGGCCTCATCCCCGAGGGATCTTTGACTTTGGATGAGGGGGCGGTACGGGCGGTGTGCCAGCAAGGACGTTCGCTGCTGCCGGCAGGGATCACGGCCGTTTCTGGGGAATTTGAGGCGGGGGCCGCCGTGCGCCTGTGCGATCCCAGCGGTCAGGAGGTGGCACGGGGTCTGGTGAACTACAGCGCCGCAGAACTGCGGCAGATCAAGGGCAAAAAAACTGCCGAGATCCCTCACATTCTGGGCTACGAGGGGGTCGATACCGCTGTGCATCGGGATAACTTGGCTCTGCTCAACTAGGCCACTGCGATGGCCTATTCTTCCAACTGCCAGGGATCCTGAGCCAGCTCCTCATCGAAAACCCGCGGTGGGCGCACGGCCAGCAGCACCTGGCCCAACAGGGGAGAGGAGGGTGAATCCTCAATCCACTCCACTGCCACCAGTCCAGCCCGATCCAGCAGGAAAAATCCCGCCGTTCCTTCCCAAACCCGAACAGCGCGATCCACCACCAGCAAGACCGGATCCCGTTCTTCCTCAGGGGCCACCGGCAAGCCCAACAGGGATCCCAGCAGCCCGTTTTCTACTGGTAGGACGACCGGATCCCCGGCCTTTTGCATCACCGGCCAAGCGGGCAAGGCCATCCAAGTCTGCTCCGCCGGGCTGGTGACCCAGCCAAAAGGCCCTTGGGGCTCGCCGGCAGGGATCTGTTCCCAGATGTCGGTCGCCAGGGGCAGGGATCCGGCCACCGGCAGCAGGCGCGGCAGATCTTCTTCCAGGCGAAACACAGACAGCTTGGGCAAAACGCTGCGTTGGGGTCGGGAGCTGGCAGCAACCGTGGATAGGAGCTGCTCCACCTGCTGGCGGGCTGTATCGCTATGGACATACCGAAACGCTCGACCGATAGCCCGAGTGCGCTCCTGCAGATCGCGGGTTTGCTGGGCCGTTCTCCAGGCTTGATAGGCCACCGCATCGCCGGGGTGATCCGTAAACCCGTCCGGAAGCCGTTGCAGTTGGGCGTAATTTTTCACGGCACGGGCGATCTCATGAGCTTCATCGACATTCAAATGGCGGTTGAGGACGAATTCCGCCACCCGAACCCGATCCTGTGGCGAGAGGATGCGCAGCTCGTAGAGGATATCGCTGCCTCGGTGGGCAAAATGCTCCAGAACCGCCGGGCTGGCGCCGGCTTTGGCCATCCCCTCGTAAACCTGGGCGGCGACGATGATCTGATTTTGCTGGGCGGGCTCAAGCCCAGTCGCCTCAAAGATGGCCTGGGGAGTCATTTTCTGTTGCTGCAAGCTTTGGCAGGCCTTGGCCCAATCCAGCCAACGGCCCTCTTTGCGTCGCAGCCGCTCCACCAACAAGCTGGGATCCTCCCCCAGGGCAGAGGGTTCTGGCAGATGTTGACCCATGGCAAGACGTCCTCCACAACAACATCAACACGATCAGCGCAATACAAAACTCACTACCGTCGGGAGTTGGGCAGGCCGAGGCCAAAATACGATCTAAAAGACGACCTCAAGAATTTTTTTAAGAATTTTCCTTGTGCCGGGTTGGCTGTCCTGTCTTTAGCTTAATCGGCGGGAAGCCCGGCACTGTATTGGTGAATTGTGTTTACTCAACGAAGATGAGTGTCGGGAGTCGTTCACTCCAAGGGGATCACCTCGGCAGCATGGCCATCCACAGGCAACTGGTTGAGATCCAATTGCCAAAGCTGGAAGCGCTGTGACTGCCCGGCTGTCAGCACCTGCAGCCAGACCAGCCCCTTTTGCCCCACCTGCAACACTTCAGATCCGACGGGCACGGCCACCTGGGCCAAGGGATCCCCCCCTTCGCCGTACAGCCAGAGGGACGAGAACTCTTCTCCCTCCCGACACAGCAGCAGCAGACCCCAAGGGGCTTGGACCATCTGGACAGGCCACCCTCTCAAAAACCAGCGGCGCACCCGCAGCGGATTCACCTGTACCGAGTCGAGGTAGGGGCAGCAACCCTGCTGGGCCGCAAAGAGCAGCCGTTCCCCCAGGCTGACCGCCATCCCTTGGGGATCCAGGGGTAGGCGATAGCGCAGCGGCTGGGATCCCGGCTGCAAAGGCAAGCCGGTGGGATAAGGCACAAGGCTCATCTGCACCCACTGCCGCCCCGCACCGGTCAGCAAAACCAGATAATCCGAGAGGGCCAGCAAGCGGGGCAGGGATCCCGTCCCAGCCGGCTGCGGGCCAGGCCAACGAAAGTAGCGATGGGAATCGGGGAAAGGCTGGGGCCCGGTCGGCTGCCACTGCACAGCCCCCAGCTCTTGGGCGGTGGCCCAGACCAACTCCTGCCGCTTTGCCAGCCAGGTGGCCTGCCAATCCTCCGCAAAACTCAGCAGGGTACGGATGCGCGCGGGACTCAGGTGCAAAAGGCTGCTTTTGGAAAAAGCCAAAGCCTCCGGGAAGCTCGGCAAAGGCAGCACTTGCCGCAACGGTTCGGCCAAGGAGAAACAGGCCAGAGGCGGCGCTCCTGAGGCAAGGGTCTGCAGCTCCAGCCACTCCAGCTTCTGGGAGGTCACTCGCAACAGCAGCGGGGAACGGCAGCCACTGGGATCCTCGCAGATGTAGAACTTTTGCTCAGGCGGGGACTCCATCCCGCCACCGCCCACAAAACCCGGATCCGGCAGATCCCAGACCTGCAGGCCGGGGGGGGATCGCCTGGACAGGTGCGGGCCAACCCAACAACTGGCTGGCTCCTGCCACTCCTGAGCAAACACCGCCAGAGCTGAGCGCATCTGCGCCGCCGTGCGAAACCGCCGCAAGGGCAATTTGCGCAACGTGATCTCCAGCAGTTCCTGCAGCGGGGCCGGGATCCCTTCTGGGCAGACAAACGGCTGGTTGAGGTGGGCGTGCATCAACTGGCTGGGGGAGCCGGAAAAGGGCCGCTGACCCGTCAACAGCTCCAGGAGGATGATCCCCACCGCGTAGAGGTCAGAAGCGGGGCCAAACTGGCCGTAGAACCGCTCTGGCGCCATGTAGGCCGGCGAGCCGGTGGCGGCGATCTCGCCGGGGGCAGGTTGGGGGTGGCGGGCGATGCCAAAGTCCGTCAGCTTCAGTTGCCAGCCCTGGGGTGTGGGCTTGAGCAAAATGTTCTCCGGCTTCACATCGCAGTGGATCACCCCCTGGCGATGGGCATGATCCAGCCCGGCCAAGATCTGATCCACAAAGCCCAAAACCTGCTTGACCGGCAGCCACAGCCCCCGCTCCACCTGGTCGATCAGCTCCCGCAGGGTGCCCCCCTCGCAGTACTCCAACACCAAATACCGCCCCTCGCGGGCATGTTCGAGGGCGTAGCAGCGGGTGATATTGGGATGGTTCAACGTCAGCAGGTAGCGCAGCTCCCGCAGCAGGTTGGGGGTGGGGAAACGCTCCGCCGGCAGCTCCTTGAGGGCCACCAGCTCCCCCCCTTGGCGGGGCCGGGCGCAAAACACGCGCCCATACTGACCTTGGCCAGCCAGACCCAAAATTTGGTAGCTCTCGTGAATGGACTTGGTGGTACGGGTGCGTCGGGACACGGCCCCAGGGGAATCCATACCGGCACTTTGTATCGTTATATCCCCTGCCCGCTCTCTTCTTGTCCTAATCTCGGCACCTTTGCCGACAGGGCTGCTCCCCCTGCACCCACCAATGGAGAGACTAGGAGCCGGTCAACTGCTGGAGCAGCTCCGCCGCGTGGGTCTCCACTTTGACCTTGGTGATGATAGCCTCGATCTTCCCCTCCGGATCGATGACAAAGGTGGTGCGGTGGATGCCGTTATAGACTTTGCCCATGAACTTTTTCGGGCCATAGACGCCGTAGGCGGTGGCCACCTTGGCCCCCTCGTCCACCAACAGCCGAAAAGGGAGCTGCAGTTTTTGGGCAAATTTTTGGTGGGAACGGGCATCGTCGGCGCTCACCCCCAAGATGTGGATCCCCTGGGCCTGATACTCGGCGTAGGCATCCCGAAAGCCACAGGCTTCTTGGGTGCAGCCGGGGGTGTTGTCCCGCGGGTAAAAATAGAGCACCACCCGCCGGCCCCGCAACTGGCTCAAGCTGATCAAGTTGCCCTCGGCATCGGGCAAGGTGAACTCCGGCGCGGGATCCCCAACAGCAAGAGGCATGGCGGGATCCCTCCTCAGGTGGATTTTTTCGGGGAGAGGATCATCGTGATGTTGCGCCCTTCCTTTTGGGGAGGCTGCTGCATTTCCGCTACGCCTTCTAGGTCTTTGAACAAGCGCTGCAGCAGTTCTTCCCCCAACTCGGCGTGCTGGGCCTCGCGACCGCGAAACATCACCGTGGCTTTCACCTTGTCTCCATCCCCCAAGAACTGTTGGGCGCTGCGCAGGCGCACGTGGTAGTCGTGCTCGCCGATGTTGTAGCGAAACTTCACTTCCTTGATCTCGGCAGTGTGTTGTTTTTTGCGGGCCTCCCGCTCTTTTTTCTCCTTCTCAAACTTGAACTTGCCGTAGTCCATGATGCGGCAGACGGGGGGATCCGCTTTGTCGCTCACCAAGACCAGGTCTAGGTCTTTTTCTTCGGCCAGGCGCAGGGCTTCGCGCGGGCTCATGATCCCCAACTGGGTGCCGTCGGTATCGATGAGGCGGATTTTGGGGAAGCGGATGCGCTCGTTGATGGCCGGCAGCTCTGCACGCTGCTTGCGGGGAAAGCGGTCAAGTGGACGCTCTACGGACAAGTTTTCCTCTCTGAACGGAACGCAGGACAAAGACAAATGCCAAAAGAAGCAGACGCCTTTTGGGCGGCGCCGACCCACAGACTTGAACTCTCCAAGCGGCTGTCGGCCCGCCGGCCAAGGCATGCTGCACCTATACTAGCTGGCATTTTCTATCTCCTTCTAGAGCTGTCAAGAGTTGTCAAGGCTCGCTCACCTGGGATCCGGTCAGGTTCCGCGGTAGGATAACCAAAGCAGCGATCCGGACGGGATCGAGGGTTGTTTGTCGGCCAGCAGGGAGGGCAAAAGCGGTGCAACTGGGTTTAACGGAACGGGAACTAAAAGACCTGGCCCAGAAGTCGGTTCAGCTCATCTTGAGCCCGCGGGAGGGGGATAGCGAGGCGCTGATCCAGTACAAGTCTTCGGCGGAATTTCGGGCCGGAGTCCATCTGGCCTGCGCGGCCATGGTACTGGTTTTGGCGGAAAACAACGAGCGCATCGGCCAACAGTTGGCCGCCCTCCAGGAAAAGGGATCCCTGCCTGCCGGCTGAAGCGGCGGCCCCCAAACATCATCCGGCCATGGTTCCAGAGACTACTCCGCCGCAAGTGCGCAGCGAACGAGACTCGATGGGGGAGCGACAACTGCCCCAATCGGTTTACTACGGCATCCAAACCGCCCGCGCCCTGGAGAACTTTCCCATCAGCGGCCTCAGGCCTCTGCCAGAGTACGTGGAAGCCTGTGTGCTGATCAAAAAGGCGGCGGCTGAAGTCAACGGCGAGCTGGGCTGCATTCCGGCAGAGGTGGCCAAGGCGATTGTCCAAGCAGCAGACGAGATCCTCCAGGGATCTCTGCGGGATCAATTTGTGGTGGATGTGTACCAGGCGGGGGCGGGCACCTCTCACCACATGAATGTGAACGAGGTGCTGGCCAACCGGGCTTTGGAGATCCTGGGGGAGCCCAAGGGACGCTACGAGCGGGTCAGCCCCAACGACCACGTCAACTACGGCCAGTCCACCAACGACGTGATCCCCACCGCCATCCGCCTGGCCGCCCTGTCGCGGGTGCGGCGGGATCTGTTGGTCACACTGGACAACCTGGTGGCGGCACTGGAGCAGAAGGCCCAAGAGTTTCGCGGCATCCTCAAAGCCGGTCGCACCCATTTACAGGATGCTGTCCCTGTAAGGCTGGGGGACAGCTTTGGGGCCTATGCGGCCATCTTTGCCCAGCACCGCCGCTGGATCGAGGAGGCCAGCCAGGCTCTGTGCAGCTTAGGGTTGGGGGGCAGCGCGGTCGGCACCGGCCTCAACACCCCCCCCCAGTACCGACAACAGGTGGTGCAGCGGCTGGCGGATTACACCCAGTTGCCCCTCACCCCGGCTCCCCATCCCATGGCAGCGATGCAGAGCATGGCCCCCTTTGTGCACCTGTCGGGATCCCTGCGCAACCTGGCCCAGGACGGCATCAAACTGGCCAATGACCTGCGGCTGATGGATTCCGGCCCCAAGACCGGCCTCAAGGAGATTCAACTGCCGCCGGTGCAGCCCGGCTCCTCCATCATGCCCGGCAAGTACAACCCGGTGCTGGCCGAGATGCTGAACATGGTCTGCTTCCAGGTGATCGGGCTGGACACCGCCATCACCCTCTGTGCTCAGGCGGGGCAATTTGAGCTGAACGTGATGATGCCCCTCATCGCCTACGACCTTCTGCACAGCCTGCAGATCTTGAACAACAGCCTGCGGGTCTTCGCCGAGCGCTGCATTCAAGGCATCATCCCCTACCCGGAGCGGTGCCGCAGCTATGCGGAAGGAACTCTCGCTCTGGTGACCGCCCTCAACCCCTACATTGGCTATTTGCAGGCGGCAGAGATAGCCAAGCTCTCCCTGGAAACCGGCAAACCCATCCGCCAAATCCTGTTGGAGCGCAACTTGATGAGCCCGGAACAGGTGGCCAAAGTGTTGGACCTAGAGGCGATGAGCCAAATGCAGTCCTAGCCCATTCACTGCAGAGAGGGAATACTGCTCCCAGAACCGTTACCCCCCGCCCAGCATCATTTGCCCAACACCTCAGGTTTTGTAGTCAATGAAACGTTTCTCTACGTCGTTATTGCTACGCAACGCCGCCGCGAACGCACTGGCGAGGCGGAGCGCTACCCCTAACTCCCCTCTCCCTCCGGGAGAAGGGCCGGGGGTGAGGGCTGACCCCCTCCGGGAGAGGGGCCGGGGGTGAGGGCGCTAGCAGCGCGGAGCACTTAGAAGGTAAAAAAGTAAACACCAATGA
>NZ_JANSJB010000090.1:0-1367 GCF_047462355.1 Synechococcus sp. H55.9
CCGTAGTAGTCGTTGCGGCGAGGAGCCGAGGCACGCCCACCGGCGTAGTCCTGGCCGGAGTTATAGTTGCTGCCGCCGCCATTGAGGGTGCCATCCTGGACAAAGCCGTCGTCAATGCTGCCATCGCAGAAATCGGCGGAGAGGATATTGACCGAGTCGCCTATGATCTCACTGGGCCGCCAGAGATCCTGGGCTGCCCGGGCAAAGCGCCGGTCTTCATTCCTCCGGAGCCGCCCGTAGAAGTTGCTGTAAAGGCCGTCTGATCCGAAGTTGAGGAGAGTCTCGAACTCTTCCAGCGGATCGGCTCCTCTCGTCCGGTGCAGGTTAAAGTCCCCTTGGATGTAGACGGGGTTGTCGGAAATAAAGGAGAGGCCAAAGACGGCTTCATCGAGGTTAAACCCACCCCGCGCCAACACTGCCCCATTGCGCAGCCGGAAGCCATAGGGCCGCCGATCCGGATCGGGGTAGTAGTCCACCGGCTTAGGACTGAGGCCTTGATCGGAAACAGGCGGATCGCCGACCGGTTGGTTGCGACCAGGCTGACCGGCATTCATGATGAAGGGAAGGGTGCCACGGGCGTTTGCCGCTTGCCAGGCAGTTTGATAGGCGGCGAAGTTGGTCAAAGGCGGGCGGGCAATGGCATCCTCCCGCACCGCATCTTCCCGGAAGGCGTAGAAAATACCCCCTTCGCGGCCTTCTTGCACGCCGGCAGGCAGCCAAGTATCTCCGTTAATCAAGCCGTTGGCCTGACCATTGGCGTTGTTGGTCAAAAGGGCCAGGTCGATGTTGAGGGCCCGCACCGCCATTGCCTCGCGGCCATCGTAAAACACCGAATCTTTGAAGGGCACGCGATGGCACTGGTCGCCGACCTGGATCAGCTCCATCTGGTTGCTGTTGGGGTGGTTGCCACCGAGTAGGGTGCTGCTGGGGCAAGTGGCAGTGGCACGGGGCAAACGCCAGTCGTTGATGGTGGAGCGAGGCCGAAGAGCCACTTGCTCGAGGTCGGTTACTGCCTGGTAGGTGGCAGCCGGCAGCCAGGAGTAGGCGCCTCGCCGCTCGCTCTCTATGGGATCCGCCTGGCCAAAGTCGCTGGTGGGGAAGATGTAGCGCAGCGGCAGGTAGAAGCGGTTGCGCTCAAGGGCATCCAGGTTGCCTTCACGGCTGGCTCTGATGTCATCCCAAAGGATCTGAGCTGCTGGATCCCCGGCGTTGGCAGCCGCCTCAATCCGCAGAATGTTGTCGGCCAGCATGCCCAGCATGCAACCCGCCGTCTGCAGCGTGGTTTGATCCGCCAAGCTAAGGTTGTTCGGGTTGTTGATGATTCGCCGCAGCTCGGAGAAGTTGCCAAAGGCAGTGATGAACGGATC
>NZ_JANSJB010000090.1:1467-5561 GCF_047462355.1 Synechococcus sp. H55.9
GCCGGTGAAGAAGTTGATGCCCAGTTGGTTGGTCTGATCGCCGGCGGGGAAGGTGGAAGCCCGCCGCAAGCTCCAGGGAGTGCCGGGGTGAGCCACCGTGGCCAGGCAGGCGATGGGGAAGCGCCCATCTTGGTGGCTGTGGTGGTAAACCGCCGTGGCCTGCACCGCCGCCGGGTTATCCCGCAGGGTCAAGCGTTGCCGCGCCTCGTTGCTGATGAAAATGGCCTGTAGCTTAGTGGGATCATTGGGATCGCCCCCTGGCACCAACGGCAGCGGCAAAGAGTCGGTGCGGGTCAGCTCCAGGCGCTGCCCCACGATCACCCTCAAGCCCTCCACGCGGGCCCGTCGCTCCCAGTAGCCATCCAGCCCCACCTCGGAGAGTGCGCCCGGCGGCGGCTCGTCGGCCGTGAGGGATTCGCCCAGCTCATTTTCGGCCTCAGACGGGATTGTGTCACCTGCCCTGGCGTTGAACTTTTCGGCAAAGGTGGGCACGTTGCAGCCATTCTGCGGGTCAGGCGTCACGGGCGGACGTTCGTAGCTGGCCTTGGGCCCAAAGCGGTTGTCGGCCCGATAGACATCGTCCACGTAGGGAGGGCAGACCTGGTCGGAACCGGCCTGAAAACCGCCGGCCTTGATCCGTCCGGGGTTGGGCTCCCGTTTGGCGTTGAGGGGAGAAGCCGCCCATCCCGCTGCATCTGAGGCATAGGATCCGCGGGTGCGGATGCGGCCGAAAAGGTGGAGCTCCAGCGGATCCAGGGCCACATTCTCCGGCTCCACCCCGTTTTGCACCGAGTCAAAGTTCAGGTTGTTTAGCTTAGACTCGCTCGGCTCTACGTCTTGCTGGCCAGAGTGAACATCGAAAATCAGGGTATCGCTCACCTGCTGGCCGGCGTAGCCAATAGCCCCTGCCACCAGCTCTCCGAAGGCAGTAATCTCCGAGTTATCTACAGGCATGTAGAAGCAGGATTGCTCCGAGCTGATGGTGAAAGCCCGGAACAAGTTGTTGGGGGCATAGCGGAAGAAAAGGCTGCCGCCGGCGTAGATGGCGCCGTTCCAGTTGTAGCCGGGGGTGAAGAAAAACTCTAGGTCGCCGCGGCTGAAGGCCCCCCACTTGTTGAGGAGATCCCGCTTCCGATCCTGCTGGAACTGCAAAGCCGAGATGGCGCGGGTGGTGGAGTCGGCGCCTTGAATGGGCAAAGTGACGGCAAAGACCTGGAAAGGCTTGTACAGCGCCGATCCCACCTGGAACCAGTCTCCCACGTTGGGGTTGGCGGTCTGCTCGGCGGGGTTGTCGGTACAAGCGCCCAGAGCCGACCCTTGCAGAGGGCCACTGCGGATCATCAGGCGCCGCGCCCGCTCCGTATCCGTTAGCCGGCTATCCTCAAAGCCGGCACTGGCAGCCCGACGGGTGTTGAGAATGGTGTAGACAGTTACGGAGTCGTTGACGCCGTTGTTGTCGGTGTCCACCAAAAACCACCAGGCCGGCGCCCGTACCGGCACAGGCAGGGTTTGCCCGGGGTTGTTGGGATCCTCCACCTCGATGTTGGTTGTAATTTCGAACTGGGTTTCATCGGGGAGGATGTAGGGCTCGTTCTCATCCCGCGGGAGCAGCCCTCCCGCCCCGTCGTTAATCAAGGCCGCGGCAAGTTGGGCATCAGTAGGGGTGCCGGCGGGCAGGCGGGGATCCCGCACCAGGTAGTCGATCTTAGCCCGCGCCCGGTCGATGGCGGCGTTGAGTTGTCGGCTAACCGTCTGCCCCGCTCGTTCCACCTGGGTTTGGATGTTGCGCTGGGTGGAGCGGGTGAGCAGGCCCACCGTTACCAAGCTCAACACCAGCACAATCAAGATGGCGACCGGTAGAACAAAGCCACGCTCGCGGATCCTGCGCCGATCCACCGGGATCTTCAGAGAGCCAAGCAGACGCAGGGCAAGTTTGAGCAACAGCGGGGAAGGAGCAGGCATGGCCGTATCTCAGATAACGGGGAAAAGAGGGAGCACCTGTGCGAGTGCCAAGATAGCAACAGTATGCAAGGGATCCCGAGTTTCAGACATCCCCACCTCTGGGGGGAAGCGCCAGCTTGTTCATGCTGTATTTGCTTTTGGTTAAGCCAACCCGCAGCCTCCCGCAACTCTGAAAGGGGATCCCCAGTCCTTCAGCTTCGTGGCAAGCTGAAGACAGATGCCGCATCGGAGGCTGCTATGGAGAGTAGGATCCCCGCCCGTGATGTCCAAGTGGCCCATATCGGCCCGTCCACGTTGGTTCTCCGCTCCCGCACCTGGGATCGCTTGAAGTTTGAGCTGGAATATGCCCGGCAACGGGGCACCACCGCCAACAGCTACCTCATCCAGGCCCGCCAAACCCTTCTCATCGATCCGCCGGGGGAATCGTTCACCAACATCTTTCTGGAGGAGCTGGCCCAACACCAATATCTGCAGCGGTTGGACTTTATTTTGCTCAGCCACGTCAACTTTAACCGCATTGCTACTCTCAAAGCTTTGTTGCCCCTGGCCCCCTACGCCATGGTGCTCTGCTCCAAGCCGGGATCCATCACGCTGCGGGCCGCCTTTGAAGAGATGGATCCCGTGCCCCGCAGCCGCGACGAAGAAGAGGCAGCCGATCTGGGCATTACCTACAATGGCGACCAGTCTTTCCGCCTGCGGGTGCTCCGCGACGGGGATCGCCTGGATTTGGGGGAAGGGCATGAGCTGCACGTTCGCACCGTGCCCACGCCCCGCCACCCGGATGCCCTTTGTACCTACGACCCGGCCACCGGGATCCTGTTCACCGACAAGCTGTTTGGCGCCCATGTCTGCGACGAGCAGGTGTTTGACGAGCATTGGCGGCAGCTCAGCGAAGACCGCCGCTACTACTTCGACTGTTTGCACCGCAACCAATTGCCCCAGGTGAAGGCGGCCCTGGCTAAGTTGGAGGAGTTTCCCGCCCAAATCTACGCCCCTGCCCACGGCCCCTTGGTGCGCCACAGCCTGCGGCGGCTGCGCTTGGATTACCACGCTTGGTGCGAGGAGGATCCTGGCGAGCAGCGGGTGGCATTGCTCTTCACCTCGGCTTATGGGAATACAGGCATGATGGCTGTAGCCCTAGCTCAGGGGCTGGAACAGTCTGGGGTTACGGTGGAGCGAATTAACTGCGAATGGGCCACCCCTGACGAGATCGCCCAGGCCCTGGAGCGCTGTCAAGGGTTCATCATCGGATCCCCCACCTTGGCCGGCCATCCCCCTGTCCAGATCCAAACGGTTTTGGGCATCATCCTCTCCTCGGTTCCCACCAGCAAGTTGGCGGGGGTTTTTGGCTCCTACGGCTGGAGCGGCGAAGCGGTGGATCTCATCGAGAGCAAGTTGCTCAATGCCGGCTTTTCTTTGGGGTTTGAGACGATCCGCGCCAAGTTTAAGCCCACCCCTGCAATCCTACAAACTTGCCAAGAGGCGGGATCCCAGTTTGCCCAGGCGCTGCGCAAGGCCAAGCGAGCGCGTGCCCCCCGCCAAACCAGCAGCGAAACCCAGGCGGATCGGGTGGGACAGGCCTTGAGCCGGGTGGTGGGATCCCTCTGTGTGGTGACCGCCCTGCAAGATGGGATCCCGCGCGGCTTTCTCACCTCGTCGGTGGCCCAGGCCAGCTTCAACCCCCCCGGCCTAACCCTTTCTGTAACCAGGGACAGCGAGGCGGAACTGCTTATCCATCCCCAAGCGACCTTTGTGCTTAACATCTTGCGGGAGGGCAAAGGCAGCAGCCTGCAGCGACACTTTCAGCGGCCCCAGCGTCCTGGCGAAGACCGCTTTGCCGGCCTGGCCACGGCCACTGCCGAAAATGGCTGCCCGGTTCTATTGGATGCCCTGGCCTACCTAGAGTGCTGTGTCAAGACCTGGATGGAGTGTGGCGATCGCTACCTGGTCTATGCCGAGGTGGAACGGGGCAAAGTCCTGGATCCCACGGGGGTTACCGCCATGCGGCGCGGGTAAGATAGTACTAGTATTTTGCTGGTCTCAGCGCTCAGGGGGTGCCATTGACCATGCAAGACATTCTTGAGGGGGTCTTCAAAGGTTTTGCCCAGATTGGCGGAAAAGTTGTAGAGACC
>NZ_JANSJB010000090.1:5661-10982 GCF_047462355.1 Synechococcus sp. H55.9
GTATTGAACCCTCCCTGGGTTGGGACGAGGCCCTAGTTTTCATCAACGGTTTCCTTAGCGAAGGTGAAACCCAACCTTGGGAAAAAAGACTGTTGTGGGAAACACTCCGACGTGCCGGATGGCAGGGATCCCTGTACTACCTTTGGTGGGATGCTTCCAACCCGGCGAGTTTGACCTTGTCCCCTCTGAAGCTAGGGGTAGGACTACTTACCCACTGGGAAGCCCACAAAGCAAAGGCCAAAGAAGTGGGACTGGACTACGCCTATCCCCTGCTCTCTGCTTTGCCGGAAAGGCAGATTACCCTGATGGGGTTTTCCTTGGGGGCAAGGGTAGCCTACTACATCATGCGCGGTTGGCCCCAGACTGCAGATCGGCGTCTTAAAGATGTTATCTTGCTCAGCGGTGCTGTTAGGAGGCAGGCCGATAAGAACTGGAGTCTACATATAGAAAATATCACCGGAAAGTTGGTGAATATCTACAACGAAGACGATTGGGTTCTGGCCTACGTCTTCAAAGCCCCTTCCCTCAACCGCAGCCCCTGTGGGATCAAGCCAATTAGAGAGTTTCACCCCAGAATTGAAAACCTCAATGCCACTCACCTAATCGGTTCAGGAGAGCATAGCTGTAAAGCCTATCTGCCTCACTTGGAGTTTCTTCTGGATCAAAAGCTGGACTGGAAAGCGCGCAGCAGCCGTTTGTTATAGGTCATGTTGATTTTTGACATTGAAGCCAGAAGAGAGCGGCGGCAACTGTAGAGAAAGGTGTTGATCTCCAACTCTCCTCTCCCCTTGTGGGAGAGGGGGGGCGAATAGCGGTTGGGGCATGAAGCAGTCACTTAGCTGCGCAAGGTAACCGGAAATTGTTTTGCCAACTGGGCCCTCACCTGGTTTTGCAGGGCTTCTACCTCCGCATCTGTCAGGGTGCGATCGGCAGCGCGGTACACCAGGCGAAAGGCAAGGCTGCGCTGCCCCTCAGGTACTCCTTGGCCACGGTACTCGTCGAAAAGCTGCACCGATTGGAGAAGTTCTCCGCCGGCTTGGCGAATGACTTTCTCGATCTCGCCAACCGTGAGGTCAAGCGGCGCAAAGAAGGCGATATCCCGATCGGCAGCAGGAAAAGGCGAAAAGGGAGCAAATTGCACAATGCCTCGTCTCTCCAGGCTTTCCAGTAAGGGATCCAACTGCAACTCAAACCCATAGACCTGATCCGGCAGGCCCTTTTCCTGGCAAAGGCGGGGGTGCAACTGGCCGAACAAGCCGATGCGGGATCCTGCGATCCACAGGCCGGCCTGACGACCGGGGTGCAGCAGCGGCGATTGCGCCTCAGGGGGATCCAGACGCAACTCTGGGCCAAATCCCAGCCGCTCCAGCGCCGAGACCAGCAGCCCCTTGGCCTCAAACCAGTCCATGGGTCGGTTGCGGTGTTGCCAATCGTGGGGATTGGGATCCCCGCCCATAATGCCGCCGACATGCTCGGCCTCTTGGTAAGGGTGGGGGCTGGTGGGCAGGGCATGGGCAAAGACACGGCCAATCTCAAAAGCTTGTAGCGGGCCGTTGCCTTGATCCCAGTTGAAGCGGAAGGCCTCCACCAGGCCGGGCAGCAGCGCCTTGCGCACAGCGGAGTACTCCGGCGAAAGCGGATTGGCGATTTTCACCAGGGAGCTGTCCTCTTCCGCCGGACAGAGGGAGATGTGGTACACCTCCGTCAGGCCAATGCCGCGCAGCACCTCTCGGATCTGGCGCGTGAATGTTTCTCGTGTCGAAAGGGATCCCACCTGCGGCTCGGTGGGCAAGGTTTCCGAGAAGCGGTCATAGCCGTAGAGACGGGCAAACTCTTCGATGAGGTCGATCTCCCGCTCAATGTCCCGCAGGCGATAGGGGGGAACGGCGACCTGCCAAACGCAGCGGGCCACAGTTGCCGTCTCGGTGGCGGGGGAGAGGGCACTCCGGGAGCTGACCTCCTCGCAGCGAGAGAGCCGAAAGCCCAAAGCAGACAAGATCTCTTCCACATCCGCTGCCTGCACCTCGTCCCCCAACACATCGATCAGCCGCGACAGCCGCAGCTTCAAGGTGCGCTCTAAAGGCGGACGTTGGTCGAAGCGGGTAAGGCCTACTACCGATCCGCCCGCCAGCTCCAAAATAAGCTCTACCGCCCGATCCCGAGCCTGATCGAGGGTGGCAAAGTTCACGCCTCGCTCATAACGGGTGGAAGCCTCGGTGCGCAGCGAGTGGGAGCGGGCCGAGCGCCGCGTCACCGCCGGATCGAAGAGGGCTGCTTCCAAAAAGATGCGGGTGGTGGTCGAGCTGACTTCGGTCTCTTCCCCTCCCATGACCCCGGCCAAGGCTACCGGTTGGCCGCCGGCCACAATGAGATGGCTGTCGGGCTGCAGGGTGCGGGTGTGGCCGTCCAAGGTTTTCAAGGTTTCTCCCGGTTGGGCCAGGCGCACTTCAAGGGTGGGCTTTTTCTTGCCCATGACCTGGAGCAGGCGATCCCAGTCGAAAGCGTGCAGGGGCTGGCCCCACTCCAGCAGGATCAGGTTGGTAATATCCACAACATTGTTGATGGGGCGCATCCCGGCGGCGGCCAGTCGGTGTTTCAGCCAGTCGGGGGAGGGGCCAACTTTCACCCCTTCGATCAACACGCCGCTGTAGGCGGGGCAGGCTTTGGCGTCAGCAATGCGCAACTGAAAGTTGGGGATGGGCTGGGCCTGCAGAGGCTTGATGGGCGGCAGGTGCAGCGGGCTGCGGGTGAGGGCGGCCACCTCGCGGGCGATCCCCACCATGCTCAGGGCGTCGGCGCGGTTGGCGGTGGAAGTCAGATCCAGCACCACATCGTCCAGGCCCAGCAGCGGGCGCACATCAGAGCCAAGCGGGTGCAGGCTGAGATCCAAATCGGGCGGAAATTCGTGGATCCCTGCCGAAGCTTTCTCCAGTCCCAGCTCGGCCAAAGAACAGATCATGCCCTCCGAGATCACCCCGCGCTTGTCGGCTTTGGCAATGGTAAGGGAGATGGCGGGCAAATAGGTGCCGGGCGTGGCCACCGCTACGAGGATCCCGGCGCGAGCGTTGGCGGCTCCACAGACAATGGTTGCAGGCCGATCGGATCCCAAATCCACCTGACAAACCTGCAGCTTGTCGGCGTTGGGGTGAGGCTCGGCAGCCAAGATCCTGCCCAGAACGACGCCGTCTGCCCAACTGCGGCGATCTTCGATCTCTTCCACCTCAAACCCTGCCAGGGTGAGGGCTTCCCCCAGTTCTTCCGGTGCAAGTTGGAAATCCACCAGTTCTCGCAGCCACTTCAAGGAGATGCGCATCGCTGAGCCATCGGTCAAACGCCGCACCCATTATCGCTCACCTGGCCCTCTTCTCCAGCCGGGATCCCGGCCCAAAATGTTGCTCTGGCCGGAGCCGGCAGGACAGGCTGGGATGCTAAAACGGTGAGAGCCAGATCCACCAGATGTGCCGATCGCGAGGTAATGAACCATGAGGGAAAACTGGACAGAACGGCTGCGCAACGGGCTGGTTGCCCTGGTGGCGGTGGTCATGGCGGCTGGCCTGTTTTTGGCTAGCCAAAGTCGTCAGGCAGGCACCCACCTAGAAGCTCTGGCCCAAGAGGCCATACCTTGGGAGCAAGCTCAAGCCAACGGCAAACCTTCTTTGGTGGAGTTTTATGCCGATTGGTGCACCACCTGTCGAGCGATGGCGTCTCTCTTGGCCGACCTAAAAAAGGAATTTGCCGATCAAGTCAACTTTGTCATGCTCAATGTGGATAATCCCAAGTGGCTGCCGGAGCTGAGCCGCTACCGGGTAAACGGGATCCCGCATTTTCTGTTTTTGGATCGGCAGGGAGAGGTGCTGGGATCGGCAATTGGAGAACAGCCGCCGTCGATTTTGCGGGCCAATGTGTTGGCTCTGGCCACTGGGCAGCCTCTGCAGTTGACCAGTATTGGGCCGGTGTCTGAGCTGGAGCGGAGTAGACCCACCCTCCCCAATCAGCCGGATCCCCGCAGCCACGGGTAGAGTTTTGGCCGAACAGAAGCACATTCACAACATGCGACATATAGCCATGCCGCTCCCAAAAACTTAAGACAAAGCAGATACGATGTCTTCAACTTTTCCCAGTTGGAGAAACCTCATGAAAAAGTGGATTGCCTCGGCTACAACCCTGGCCTTTTGTGTGCTGATCCTGGCTCTGTTTTGGCCCCATGCCACCCCTGCCCAGAGGCAGACCCTCAACCTCTACATCTGGTCAGAATACATTGATCCCGACATTCTCACGGCTTTTGAGAAAGCCACCAATAGCCGCGTGGTGGTGAGTGTGTACGAATCCAACGAGGACATGATCGCCAAGCTGCGGGGGGGCGGCGTCAGCCAGTACGACATCGTCGTGCCCACCGACTACGTTGTGCCCAACATGGTGGAGCTGGGCCTGCTGCAGCCTCTTAACAAAGACCTGATTCCCAACCTGAGCAACCTGGGCGAGAAATTTGTCGACCTGCCCTTCGACCCAGAGAACACCTACACCGCTGCCTACCAGTGGGGCACCACCGGCATCGGCTACCGCAAAGACCGCCTGCCGGAAAACTTCGAGCGCTCTTGGGGATTGATTTTCGACCCGCAGCAGCAGTACGGCCCCTTTGTGATGATCGATGAGATGCGCTCCATGATTGCCGCGGCAGCCCTCTACCTGGGCTTCGATATCAACACCACTGCTCGCTCCGAACTGCAGCAGATCCAGCAGCTTTTGATCGAGACCAAACGCCGCAGCGCCGGCCTCATCGGAGGCGTAGGAGGCAAAAATCAACTCGTCTCCGGAACGGCCAATGTGGCGATTGTCTACAGTGGCGACGCGCTGCAGGCGACCGAAGAAAACCCCAATATCGGCTATTTCGTCCCTCGCGAGGGCGCTCACATTTGGCTGGACGTGATGGCCATCCCTGCCAAAGCCCCCAATCCTGAGCTGGCCAATCGCTTCATCAACTTCATTTTGGATGCCGAGGTCGGCGCCCAGTTGAGCAACCACAACCGCTTCGCCACCCCCAACGCCGCAGCGCTGCCCCTGATCGATCCGGAAGATCGGAAAAATCCGGCCATCTACCCCGATGAAGAAACCTTTGCCAAACTGGGCTACCTCAAGGTGCTGTCAGGGGAAGAGCTGCGCCTCATCGACGCCCTCTGGACAACGGTGAAAAGCAGGTGAACGACTCCCGACACTCATCTTCGTTGAGTAAACACAACTTAGATAGAGTACGGCTTCACGCTTCACAGACTTGTTTGTACAGAGGTCTCAGCGTGCGGCCACCGTGCGACCCACGGCGGGAA
>NZ_JANSJB010000091.1:0-6247 GCF_047462355.1 Synechococcus sp. H55.9
TGTAACATAACAAACCGTAGTCTGGCTGGGGCGGATCCCGTCAAAAGCGAGTCTCGAACTCGATGGCAATGGCGTTGTTGCCCTCGAGGTCGGTGCTGGCGCGGGTGAGGGTTTGTTCGTTGAGGCGGTAGCGGGCGCTGTAGCGGGTGGGCTGAAAGGGATCCGTCAGGTTGCGCTGCACCGAGAGGGAAGTGGCGGGCCCCAGATCGCGGGCCACTTCCAGGGCCAGGCCCACCGAGGAACGTCTGGGGGCACGGGTATCGACCTGGGGGACGGGGCTGAGGCGAACCTCATCCAAGCCGAGGGTGTCCCGCAGCGTCTCCACCACATCGTTGAGTAGGGCTGTTCCCGCCAGTCCGGCCACCCCGGCTTCTGGATTCAGTTGGGCCAAAGCTGTTCCCCCCAACAGGGCGACAATCTCTTCTGGGGAGCGGCTGGGACTGCTAGAAAGCGTCAAAACCCCGTTGCGGGGATCCGCAGCCGCAAGCTGGCTGGCCCGTCCGTTGACAGTGGCCAAGATCTCGATGCTCTGCTGGGATCCCGGTAGGGTGCGGTTGGTCTCAAAAGGAGAGAGCTCCTGGGGAAAGCGATACACCTCGAAGGCTTGGGTCACCAGGCGCAGGTTTAAAAAAGGATCGAAGGGGTTGTCTAGGTCAAAGGTGGCGGTGTTGGGGCGGGAGCGATCCAGGCGAAAGTTGGCAATGGGCAGGCTGACGCGGCCTCGCTCCAGGGCAATGGTGCCCGCCGGACGTAGATCTTGGGGAGTGCCAAACAGGCGCAAGCTGCCGCTGGCGTTGAACTCAAATAGGTTGGGGCGCTGCACGCGGATCCCAGGCCCCAAGACCAGCTCCAACCCGTTCAGCCGCGGCTGCCAGAAGGGATCTACCTGAGTCGCGTCTGTAGGAGCTGCCGCTTGGCGCGGGCTGACATCGACGATTCCATCGGAGATCTCTAGGTGTCCCTCCATCAGAGGCCGCAGCAGCAGGCCGCCCACCGTCACCTCTCCTTCCAGGCGGCCTGTGTAGAGGTTGGGCAGGTTGAGCTGGATCCCTTGCAGTTGCAGCGTTAAGGGTGGCGAGGTCTCGTCCCTCTGCAGGGCGCCGCGGGAGTTGACGGGCAAAAAGCCGTTGGCCAACAGGGATCCGCCCCCCAACTGGCCCCGCAGCTCCCGCACCTCCAATTGGTTGAGGTTAAAGACAATTTGGCCGGTCAGGTCGGTGATGGGCTCCGGCAGGGCGGCCAGTTTGAGGATCCCGGAGCCGAGGCTGAGGTTCCCCTGCAGGCTGGGCTCTCGCAAGGTGCCGCGGATGGCCAGCTCCAGTTGGCTTTGGCCGCCCTCCCAGCGCACCTGGTCAGTGAAGAGGTTGACCAAGCGCAGGCCGCCATTCTCGGCTTGCAGGCTGAGGTCGATCTGATCCGAGGCGGCCCGCACCTTCGCAAAGGGCAGGGTGTAGGGCACCAGGCCAGAGAGGCGGATCGGCTCGTCGCCGTTGGCCAGCAGGGCGCCTTCCAAGCGCAGTTGTCCCTGGTGGTAGTCAAATTGTCCCCCCACCTCCTGCAGCGGCACCTGGTTGATCTGGGCGTTCACCACCGTCAGGGAACCGCGGGCAAGGGGATCCCGCAGGTTGCCTGCCAGCTCCACATCCAGGTTGAGATCCCCTTGGAGTTCCAGCCCATCCGGCAGGAAGCGATCCAGCAAAGCCAGAGGAAACCCTTGAATTTGCAGGGATCCCGACTGTTCCTCCAGGCCCAACTTGCCGGTGAAAAGGGCTTGGCGTTCCCCACTGCGCAACAGCAGCGGCTGCAACACCACCGCCCCCTCGACCAGGCTGCCGCTGGCGGTGAGGCTTTCAACACCAAACTCCTCCGCTTGCCAATTCTGGCCCTCCAGGTGAAAGCTGACGCTGGGCCGGTTGAGGTTGCCGACGAGGCTGACGCTAGCCTGAAATTCCCCCCGCAAGCTGGTGGGCGGCGGGATGCGGGGATCCATTCGGCTGGCCAGGGCCTCCAGGTGGGCAGCCAGGATCTGGGCGTAGTATTCTAGCTGCTCCCAGAGGGGATGGTTGGGCAGACCAACCGGATCCGTCCGCAGCACCGCGGCAGGGCCCAAAGGTGGCAGCCGAAAACCGCGGCTGGTGATATCGCTCCACTTCCGCCACTTGAAAGTAGAAATGATATCTTCCAGGCGACCCCGGCGGGTGCTGATCTGCAGGTCGATTTGGGGAACGGGAGCCGCCGAGGTGGGATCCAGAGAGGTCGCCGGCAGCTCCAAAGTACCGCTGGCGGTGTAGAGGCTCTGGAACAGCTCCAGTTGGGCTTGGGCAAGGGTCAGACGAGCGGGGCGAGAGTCGTCTCCAGGGTGGTAAGCGAAATCCACTGCAAGGCCCTGCGCCTCGAGATTGCCCAGTCGCAGCCCCTCGACCGCAGCTTGACCTTGAGCAGCGCCACTGGCCAGGTCAAGCGCCACCTCCCCATCGAGGGTTCCCTGCAAGCCGGCCCATGCCCCAGCAGCCACCCCCCCCAGCCAAGCTAGCGGCAAGCGGTTCGCCACCACCTGCAGCTCATCTTGCTGTCGTTGGCCGCGCACTTCCGCCTCGCCCCGCCGCAGCTCGAACTGCAAGGGCCGAAACTGGGGATCCAACTGCAGCGCTAGCCGCTCCCGCGTCCCCGCTAGCTCCACCGTCGTCCCCTGGCTAGACCAGCTAAAGGGCCCAGCCAAGTCGGCAAAGGCTACCTCCCCCACCTGCAAGCCGCGCAACTGGGCCTCCCCCGTCACCTGTAACTCCTCCAGGGAGCCGCGGAGCTGCCCGGATCCCTGCAGCACTCCTGCCACCCTCGGCGGCAGGCCGGGTACTTCTGCCAGGGGGATCCCGTCAGCGGCAAAGTTCAGATCCAGGGATCCCACCTGCAGCGTCTGCGGGTCGACGGGGATCCGTCCCTCTAGCCTGGCCAAGCGGGTGGTGCCGGCCAAGATCTCTGCCTGCTGGATACGCAGGTCAGATCCTTCCCAAGCTAGCTGGCCGCGGATGCCGTCAACCCATGGCCATCCCCTCTCTCCCAAAGGCTGGGACAGGGCTAGCGACCCTTGCGCTCGCAACGCCGCCAGGAAACCCACCTCCGCCGCCTCCGCCGTGTTCATCTGCGCCATCAGCTCCCCGGAGAGGGATCCCGGCCACTGGGGGTTAAAAAAGGCCAGCGGCAGATCCTGGGGAGCCAGCCGCGCCTGGAGTTGCCCTGCCGCCCACCTTCCCGCCACCTGGGCCCGGCCCCCGCCCAGCTCCAACACGGCCTGCGGCACCTCCACCGCCCAGCCCCCCGCCTCGGGCAAGATCTGAAGCTGTCCTCTGCCGGCAATCTCTCCCCCTTGGGTTTCCCAGGTGGCCTCCACCTGGGGCCGGGATCCCGTCAGCGCCACCTGTACCTGAGCACTTACCGGCCCCGCCCAGGGCAGCTCGCCCCGCCGCGGCAGGTTGAGGTCGTAGAGGGCCAGCACCTGCTCCACGTCGGCCCCGCTGACCTGCAAATTGAACTGGCCCGCCAAGCCGGCAGCCCATTGCAGTTGTCCGGATCCCTGGATGCGTCCGCCGGCGGCCTTCAGGTCAATTTCCTCAAAGGCCAAGGTCTGGTCGGCCCAGCGGAAGCCAAAAGCATATTCCGGCACCGCCAGGCGATCCACCTGCCCCGGCGAGATCCCTTGCAACTGCCCTTGGATCTGCGGCCCCTTGAGCGGCCCAGTAACCGCCAGGGATCCCGCCACCACCCCTGCCGCCGCCACCGGCAGCTCAAAGTTGAAAGTCTCCTGGATTTGCTGCCAACTGGCTGGAGCCATGACAGCTTGCAGATTGAACCCCTCGTTGTCGCCGAAGGCAATGGAGCCGTTGAGATCCCCGAAAGAGAGCTGGCCAAAGCGACCGCTCACCCCCTGCAGATCCAGCTCCTCTAGGGTAAAGCGAACAGAGCCCTTCACCTCTTCAAAAGGATGCGGCAACCTCTCCAACCCCAGCCGCGCCTGCTGAACCTGGGCTTGCCCCGTCAACTCCCAAGGGCGTTCTCCGCCCCAGAGGACTTGCAGATCCAGACTGGTCTCCCCTTCCACCTCGGTCAAGGGCGCCGCCGGCAAGACGCTGGGCAGCAGCTCCAAAGGCAGACGCTGGGCGGCCAGCGTCACCGCGCCAGAAGCCTGGGCGAAATCCGCCACCCCCCTAAGCTGCAAGGGATACCCTCCTTCCCTCTGCAGAGGACGCAGCCGCGCCGAGAGCTGGAAACTGGCCCGATTCCCTCCCCCCGGCGGAGCACTCAGCCACACCTGCACCTGGCCCTGCAGATGGTCAAACTGGCGCCGCTCCCCCACCAAAGGGATGGCCGTCAGGGATCCCTCCTGCAAACGGACGTTCAGCCCCTGCAAGGGCAGGGATCCCTCCCCTTCTGGAAGTTGAAACTGCACATCTGCCCAGCCGCGATCCAGCGTTTCCATCAGCAGCAACTGGGGCCGGTTCAGGGTAATGTTGAGCACCCACTCGCCTGTTTGTAGCCAGGTCCAAAAGTCGGGGCTGAGGTCGATAGAGCCGATGCTGGCCAAATGTTCGATGTGGCTTTCTCCCAGCCTCACCTGCCAAGGGGCCACAAACCTTACCTCCCCCAATTCCACCCGCCGGCGCATCGCCTGCGAGAGGGTTTCTTCTACCTGGGGCAGCACCTGATTTTGAAGATACGCCCCGATTCCCCAGGCGGCGCCCAAGGCAGCAGCCGTCAAGCCCAAACCCAGCCCCCCCCCCACCCCAATCCAGGTCTTGGAGGAGAGGGGAAATCGTTGCTCTTTCTCGCGCTGATCTTCGCCCAACACCCACCCTCAGGGATCCGAACCACCCCAGTTGAGAAGCCCTGTTTGGCCCGCAGGCCGGCCTCCTCTGAAATAGGGGAAGCTGCCCCCATCCTACCCAAGGACTCCCGGCCTGCCACGAGGGGACAGAGAGAAGGGATCCCTGCCCCCAGCCGCAATCCCCTGCCCGCGGAAAAATACCGTCTCGCCCGCAGGGATGCTAAGCTATCTCCACGCCCGAGATCGGGCCTCCATCTTCTGTCGAGATAGACAAAAGGAGAAAAGCCATTCCGGAACCTCTGTCTCTGACGGTCAGCTTGCGCGGCAGCCACGAAGCGCTGCAAAACTGCCAGGTCTTTTACCTGACGGGCCTTCTGGATGCCTTTTCTGAGCCGGTCTTTGTTAAGGTGGTCACCAAATACTTAGAAGAGGGATCCCCCAACCTTATCCTGGATTTGACGGGGATCGACTTTATCGATAGCTCTGGCGTCGGTGCCCTGGTGCAATTGGCCAAGCTGGCACAGGGCCGTGGAGGTATCTTTCAGGTGGTGAGCAACCCCCGCGTCACCCAAACCGTGAAACTGGTGCGGCTAGAAAAGTTTTTGTCCTTGCGCAACTCTCTGCAGGAAGCCTTGGATCGCCTGAGGGAAGAAGGCACGGGCAATCCAGAAACCACCTGATACATGGGCCTGGGAACTTTTTGGGGGATCAGTGCTGGAGCCGGGGATCCCGAGTGGCTGACCCTCAAAGCAGCCCGCATCCTCGGCGCCGTCCGCTGGGTGGCCTGCCCTCAGAACGCCATCGGCCAGCCGGGTTTAGCCTATCAAATCGTGCGCCCCTGGCTGCGACCGGAACAAACCCTATTGCCGTTGCATCTGCCCTTTGTTACCCAAGTTGAGCTTCTGCAGGCGGCCTGGCAAGCGGCTGCCGAGCAGCTGGCCCCGCTTCTAGAACGGGGTGAGGATGTGGCCTTTGTGTGTGAAGGGGATGTGGGCCTCTACAGCACCTTTGCCTACCTGGCCCAGGCCCTGCAGCAGCGGATCCCTGACTTGCCCATCCAGGCCGTACCGGGGGTGTGCTCTCCCCTGGCTGCCGCCGCCGCCCTCGGATCCCCTTTGGCGCTCGGCTCCGAGAAATTGGCGATTTTGCCTACTCTCTTTGCCCTGGCGGAGCTGGAGGCGGCCTGCGCCTGGGCGGACGTGGTCGTGCTGATGAAAGTGGCCCCCGTCTATCCTCAGGTTTGGCAGTGGCTGGCGGCAAGAGGCTGGCTGCAGCAGGCCAGCTTGGTGGTTTGGGCCGGTTGGCCGCAGCAAGTTCTCTTCCCCACCCTGGAAGGATTGGCCGACTATCGCCCCCCCTACTTTTCCCTGCTGATCCTGCGTTGTGAACCTCGGAATTAGTTTAACTTTTCTTTTATAACTTAAGGCC
>NZ_JANSJB010000091.1:6347-10669 GCF_047462355.1 Synechococcus sp. H55.9
GAGATTGGGCTGGTCAGAGGCCAAGCAGCCCCAATCCAGAAGGCAGGGATCCCTCTATTGAGCTACATCAAAAAGAGATGAAAAGACCAAGTTAAAGGAATGATCCAGCCCGTTAAGAATGGTTGCTGCCCTTGGAAGCGAGATCGATTACAGGTTAGATTATGGGTGTGGTGATTCAGGCGAGGAGGATAATATCTCATCCCCATCAAACGCGAGACACCGCTTCTCGATTCAATCAAATCCAAAAGGCTCCGTCAGTCAACAGTTTGATCTCAACTTCCGATCCGTTGCTGCGGCAGGCTTTTCTGAGAAGTGGATGTCTCGCCAAGCAGAGCACCTGGTACCTACGACAGGTTTTCCTCGAAGTAGAACATGGGAGTTAAAGCAGATAGCTGTTGGGTTTGCTGTAGAGGCCACGAGGGAAGCAGGGAAGTACTCTTCCGGAAGCAAGTTTCTCAAGTGGTTTTGCCAGATCGAGAAGCTCAGCCGGCTATTTTGAGTCTCCACGCATGAGCGAGTGCAAGTAGGAAAATCGGTGATCGGGTTCAGGTGCTCTCAACCTGCAGGCTCTGGCAAGGTGAAGCCAATGCTCAGTGGGACAAGGGCTGCGGGCTTTAGCAATTCTTCGAGGTTCTCTCAGTTCATAGTTCCACTCTCGCTTTCAGGAGGTTGCTATGTTTGCTTTTCTGTCAAAGATTGCTAGAGCAGTTATCCGCATATTTGCTCCTGACAAATCCGATCTGGTGGAAGTGGGTTACCAGCCCATTACGGATGATGTCTATCGCATCAATGGCTCAGCCTGCCACGCTAGCGATCTGGAGATCTGATCGTAAGCCTCAGATTTGATTTGGGTTTTGGAGCACCCATGGGCGTTGGTTCAAAAATCTTCGTTTCCAGAGTGTTGTTTGCTAACCAATTTGTTGGATCCATTTTTTGGAGTGCTCGGATCGGTTACGTGTTAGGACAGGACAACTGAATAAGCCTGGGTCAATCTGCGCTGCAGTTGGTCTGCGGCGGGAGAGGGTGGTTCTCCTCTCTGGGGTCAAGTTCTACCAGTTCAGTGGCGGCTCTGTTTAGAGGGCCGCCGCTTGTTATGGTTTGCAAGTTGTCTGGCAAAATAATAGGGATGCCCACGGTTGATGCGTGTTGCCTTCCCTTGTGGTTTATCCGGCTACGTCGGGTGATCTGGATTCCTTAGCCGAGGTTCTCGCGCAGGCTTTTCACCCCCCACTGGGTCTGCAGCGCTGGATCTACCCGATTCGCAAGCTAGGGATCCGCGAAGATTTGCGCCTCAAGCTGGCGGCCAGGGATCCCTGCTATTGCTGCCTGGCGGCGGCGGTGGGGGCCAAGGTGGTGGGAACTGCCGAGATCTCTCTGCGGCGCATGGCCCATGGCAAGTATCCCTATCTTTCCAACTTGGCGGTGCTGCCCGCTTGGCGGCGGCGCGGGATCGCCCGGCAGCTTTTGCTGAGCGCCGAAGGGGTGGTGCAGGGCTGGGGCTATCGCCAGTTGCATCTGCACGTGGTGGCGGACAATCTGCCCGCTCGACAACTCTATGCCCAACTGCGCTACACTCCCGTCCAGCGCACCTCTCAACTTTGGCAGTGGTTGGGGATCCCGCCCCAGCTTTTGCTCTGCAAGTGGCTGACGTAAAGTTATGTAAACTGGAAGGGGGGAGCTAGAGAGGTGTTGCCGTGATTGTCAAAAAAGTGGTGGGTAGGATTGGGCGCTGGCTGGGCCTGGCAGGGTTGTTTGCGGCTTTGCTGGTGAGCGTTGTGGGTGTTCAGTCTGCCCTGGCCCAGTGGGGCACCACTCCCCTGCCGGAGATCGGGGCGCCGGCCCCAGAGTTTGAGCTGCCGGATCAGTTGGGCCAGGTGCGGCGGCTGGCGGATTTTCGCGGCGAGTGGGTGGTGCTCTACTTCTATCCCCGCGACTTCACTTCCGGCTGCACGATCGAGGCCCGCCGCTTTCAGCAGGATCTGCCCAAGTTTCGGGCTCTGGGGGCGCAGATTGTGGGCGTAAGCGCCGACTCGGTGGACTCCCACCGGCGGTTTTGCACGGCAGAGGGGCTGCAATTTCCTTTGCTTTCCGATCCTGAGGGCACCGTTAGCCGCGCCTACGGCTCCTGGATGGGGGAGATGGCTCTGCGCAACACTTTTTTGATCGATCCTGACGGGATCCTGCGGGCCATCGACCCAATTGTCAATCCCTCTCGGCACAGCGCCGAGGTCTTGGCCCAGTTGCAAGAGCTGGCCCGGGCCGGCTAGTCCTGCGGGCCAAAGGTCTGCTCGAACTCTTGCAGCAGCTCGTCGATCTCCTCGAGGGCCTGGTTGACATCGATGCGCAAGCTGCCCAGGTCTGGCTTTTCCAAAAGCTTGACCAAAGCTGGCCGGCGCTCGCGAATGCGCTTGATGCGCTCTTTTAAGGCGGCAATTTCGGCTGCGTCCATGGCTACAGAGATTGTTTCAACTCCTCCAGCCTATCGCTTTCCCACCCGGATCGTCGCTCACCGCGGGGATCACAGCCACGTTGAGGAAAATACCCTGGCCGCTTTTACGGCGGCCATCGAAGGCGGGGCCGACGGGATCGAGCTGGATGTGCGCCGCAGCGGCGACGGGATCCCGCTGGTTTTTCACGATGCCGAGCTGGAGGGCCAGCCGTTGGCGGCGCTCACGTGGGCTGAGATCCGCGCCCGCAAGCCCTCGATTCCCAGCTTGGAAGAAGCGCTGCTCCACGTCAGGGGCAGGATTGCCCTCGATATCGAGCTGAAAGAGGCGGGCTATGAAGAACAGATCCTCGCCCTTATCGGCAAGCTCTTGACCCCTGCAGAGTGTGTGATCACTTCCTTTTTGCCCCAGGTGGTGCAACGGGTGAAAACTCTTCTGGGACGCCCGCACCTTGAAGGGGCCGCCCCCCAGGTTGGCCTGTTGGTGGAAGCGCCGCCGAGGGAAGAGCAGGGATCCCTGTTGGCCTATTGCCGCGAGCTGGGGGCCGACTTTCTCGCTCCCCACTACGCTTGGCTGGACTTGCCGTTTTTGGCAGCGGCAGCCCGGGCCGGGATCCCGCTCTACGTCTGGACGGTGAACGATCCGGAGATCATGGCCTTCTGTTTGCGCCCGCCTGGGGAGGATCCCGTGGTTCAGGGGCTGATCACCGACCGCCCCCAGTTGGCGCTGCAAATTCGCGCCCAGCTCTGGGCCGCCTCCTGAGGATCCCCTGCCCTAGACCATGGGCACAAATTGCACCGGGAAAGCGCCCTTTTGCACCACCCCTTCTGGGGTTTTGTGGAGGATCAGCAAGGATTGGGATCCCTGGCTTTCGCCCACCGGCACTACCAACCGGCCCCCCACCGCCAGTTGATCCAGGAGCAGCATCGGCAGGGTTGGGGGGGCTGCTGTGACCACGATGGCGTCGTAGGGAGCGTGTTCCGGCCAACCTTGATAGCCATCTCCCTGGCGCACCTCCACGTTGCGGTAGCCCAAGGCAGCAAGGGTTTGCTGGGCACGGGCGGCCAAGGGAGACAAACGCTCCAGACTATATACCTGTCGGGCCAGCTCGGCCAAAATAGCCGCCTGGTAGCCGGATCCGGTGCCGATCTCCAGCACCACCGACTCAGGGGTGAGGCGGGCCGCCTCGGTCATAAAGGCAACGATGTAAGGCTGAGAGATCGTCTGGCCGTAGCCAATGGGCAGCGGGCAATCCCTGTAGGCGCGATCCTGCAGCTCCGGAGGAACGAAAAGATGGCGCGGCACCTTGCGCATTGCTTCCAGCACCCGCGGATCGCGGATCCCCCGCTGCAAGATTTGCTCCCTCACCATCCGTTCCCGTTGGGCAGCAAAAGGACAAGCCTGCCTCTCCCCACCGCCAGCAGCAGGCTCAGGAGCCCCCAACTCGGCAGCCCGGATCCCTGGGTCGGCAGTCCTCCTAAAAAAAGATGAGAACAGTCTGACCATTGGCCTACACCCTCCCAAGATGATGGGCCGCGGGGATTTTGCTCGAATGCTGCGCCGCAATTGCACAAGATCGCGGATCCCTGAAGGCTTCCACCTCGATCCTGGCCCACTTTCCCAAGGACTTCCAGCTTTCATCAAGAGATTGTTGCCAAGCCTGCTGCCGCAAAGTCTCTCGACAACCCGGAAAGCTGAACCCCTAAGGGTTGGGGAGGGCCAAAATTGTAAAGTTTTGTGCGCGATCCGTCGGGACGAGCAATTGCTGGCCTTTCTTTGCCCGCTCTAGTCTTTAAGAGAAAACCAGAAGCTCTTGCCGGAATTGACACAAAAATGCGGCACAATACTCTTAAAACAGCAAATTTCCCGACTTGC
>NZ_JANSJB010000092.1:0-7396 GCF_047462355.1 Synechococcus sp. H55.9
CGCTTGGCTTTGGGATTGTTGCCGGTCACCGGAATGCGAATGGAGGCCGAGCGGTTGCCCTGCGAGTAGGCCAAGTTGACTGGCGCCTCAAACCCGGGCACCAAGCGTTTGTAGGAGTTGGTGGTGGGGTTGGTGAAAGCCAAGATCGCCGGAGCATGCTTGAGCAGGCCGCCGATGTAGTAGAGAGCTGTCTCGCTCAGGTTGGCGTAGGTGCCTTCGCTGTAGAACAAGGGCTGACCATCCTTCCAGAGGGACTGGTGGGTGTGCATGCCGGTGCCGTTGTCGTTAAACAGGGGCTTGGGCATAAACGTCACCGTCTTGCCGTGCTTGCGGGCCACGTTCCGGATCACATATTTGTAGACCATCATGTAGTCGGCAGCGGTGACCAGATCGGCGAAGCGATAGCCCAACTCCCCTTGCCCGCCGGTCGCCACCTCGTGGTGATGCTTCTCGATGGGCACCCCCAATTTGCCCATGGTCAGCAGCATCTCTGTGCGGATATTTTGGTGCGCATCGGTGGGCGGAACGGGGAAATAGCCCTCCTTGTAGCGAGGCTTGTAGCCGAGGTTGCCACCTTTCTCCTCACGGCCTGAGTTCCAGCGACCTTCAATGGAATCCACAAAGTAGTAGGCCGAGTTTTGAGTTTGGTCGAAACGAATATCCTCAAAAATGAAAAATTCCGCCTCCGGCCCGAAGTAGGCGGTATCGGCAATGCCTGTCGATCGCAGATAGGCGACGGCACGGGCAGCAAGGCTGCGGGGACAGCGGCTGTAAGGCTGGCCAGTGCGCGGCTCAACGATGCTGCAAGTCATGCTGAGGGTGGGCACCTCGAGAAAGGGATCGATCCAGGCCGTCTTGGGATCCGGCACCATGTACATGTCCGACTCGTTGATTGCTTTCCAGCCCCGGATGCTGGATCCATCGAAGGGGAGCCCCTCGGTGAAGGTTTCTTCCTTAATCATCGAGGTGTGGAAGGAGACATGCTGCCAGGTGCCGAAGATATCGACAAACTTGAGATCCACCATCTGGACATTGTTGTCCTGGATCATCTGAAGCACTTCTTGGGGCGTGGATGCCATCGCTCTCTCCTGATTGGGTTGCAGTTAAGACTGGGGAAATTGTGGCTGAAACAAATGGGATCCCAGCGGATGATCCCCGCGCCTCGACTTGGATGGGCCAAAAGCGCTCACCCATCCTAGAAAGGCCAACACCGGCATTTTGTAGCTTCTGATACAAAACTGGCCCGGCTCTGGCCTTCTGCCCAACTGATGAGACAACCTGGGCAAGACCTCTTGCCGCCAGCTCAGGATTAGGCCCGCCAGCAGTCCACACCTGCGTTCTAGATAGGCCAATGCCTCGGCTGCCCCAAGGGAGCGAAAATAGGACTGACGAGCCCCAGCCTCGCCCAGTTCGCCGAATCGTGTTAGGCTAAAGCGTAGTCATTATGAGTTTGATGTAATATCCCTGTTGCAGAAGGAGAGAGAGCGGATGACAGAGCAAAGTCGGATTGAGAATGTGGTGATTATCGGTTCTGGCCCTGCTGGGTTTACGGCGGCCATTTACGCCGGGCGCGCCAACCTGAAGCCAGTTGTGTTTGAGGGCTTCCAGGCGGGCGGGATCCCGGGTGGGCAACTGATGACCACCACCGAGGTGGAGAACTTTCCGGGCTTTCCCGAGGGCATCAGCGGCCCCCAACTGATGAAAAACATGCGGGCCCAGGCACAGCGGTGGGGGGCGGAGCTCTACCCCGAGGATGTCACCTTTGTGGATCTGAGCCAGCGGCCTTTTGTCGTCCGTTCTGACGAGCGGGAAGTGCGCACCCACAGCTTGATCATCGCCACCGGGGCCACGGCCAAGCGCCTGCACCTGCCCGGGGAGGAGACCTACTGGAACCGCGGCATGTCCGCCTGCGCCGTCTGCGATGGGGCCATGCCCATGTTCAAGGGGGTGGAGTTGGTGGTGATCGGCGGTGGCGATACCGCCTGTGAGGAGGCCACCTACCTGACCAAGTTTGGATCCCATATCCACATGCTGGTGCGCAGTGGCAAGATGCGGGCCAGCAAGGCCATGCAAGACCGGGTGCTCAACCACCCCAAGATTACGGTGCACTGGCACACCGAGGCGGTGGAAGTCCTGGGCGACGGCCAGCGCCTGACCGGGGTGAAGGTGCGCAACAACCAGACGGGCGAGATCCGGGAGATGGCGGTGGGCGGCCTGTTCTACGCCATCGGCCACAAGCCCAACACTGACTTGTTCACGGGGCAACTGGAGCTGGATGAAGTGGGCTACATTGTCACCCGCCCAGGATCGGTAGCCACCAGTGTAGAGGGCGTGTTTGCCGCCGGGGATGTGCAGGATCACGAGTTTCGCCAGGCCATCACCGCTGCCGGCACCGGCTGTATGGCGGCCATGTTAGCGGAGCGCTGGCTCTCGGAACACGGCCTGGCTCAGGAGTATCACGTCTTGCCCCAGAGCCATCCTAAACCCAGCTCTGCTGCCGCCCCGCCTGAGGCAGAGTTGGCGGAGGAATCTGCGGTTGAGGAAGCCAGCTTTGCGGAGAACGGCCACGAGGATCTGGATTTCAGCAAGACCTGCCATGAAGGGAGCTATGCCCTGCGGCGGCTCTACCACGAAAGCAATCGCCTGCTGATGGTCAAGTACACCGCTCCCACCTGTGCCCCTTGTCATGCCCTCAGGCCAATCTTGAACAAGGTCATCGAAGAGTTTGCCGACAAGCTGCACGTGGTGGAGATCGACATCGAGAAGGATCCGGAGATTGCCGAGGCAGGCGGGGTAGCTTGCACGCCGACGGTGCAGTTTTTCAAAAACAAGGAGCTGGTGGCGCAGGTGGTGGGCGTTAAGCCCAAGTCCCACTACCGAGAGGTGATCCAGGCCAATTTGTCTGAAGCAAGATCAGCTTGAGGTAGTCCCCCTCACCCCCAGCCCCTCTCCCAGAGGGAGCTGCCCTCACCCCCAGCCCCTCTCCCCAAGGGAGAGGGGAGCTAGGTGTTGTGGTAGGCGGCCTGCAGGGCGGCCAAAGAGACCGACAACAGGGGATCCCCTTCTGCCGTCGTCAAGGCCAAGGGATCGGCAGGGGATCCCACTTGTCCCAGCAGTTGCCACTGGCCGGGGAGCTGGGACTCTAAGTAGGCTTCCCAAGGAGAGCGCTGGGCTGGATTGACAGAAACGAGGATGCGGCTGGATCCCTCGCCAAACAGGGCCTGATCCCAGCGCAGGGATCCGGGAGCCAGAGAGACACTGGCACCGCGGCCCCCGCTGAGGCAGGCTTCCGCCAGAGCCACGGCCAGTCCTCCCTCGCTACAGTCGTGGGCGGAGCGCACCCACCCCTGCCGGATGCCGTGGCGGCAGGCGGCTTGCACGCGCTTTTCCAGCTCCAGATCCACGGGGGCAGGCCGACCCGTGACCTTGTGGTAGATTGCCGCCAAATACTCGCTGCCGCCCAGACTGGTAACAGCCTGGGATCCCAAGAGGTAGATGAGATCGCTTTCTTGCTGCCACCCCTGGCCACAGACCAACTTCAAGTCCGGAATGAGACCGACCATGCCGATAACGGGGGTCGGGTAGATGGCCTGGGATCCCTTCTCGTTGTAGAGGGAAACGTTCCCCCCTGTTACCGGTGTCCCTAGGGCACGGCAGGCCTCCCCAATCCCCCGACAGGCCAGGGCCAACTGCCAGTACACCACCGGGTTTTCCGGGTTGCCGAAGTTGAGGTTGTCGGTTACAGCCAAGGGCTCCGCCCCCACGCAGGAGAGGTTGCGGGCGGCTTCGGCCACCGCGGCTTTGGCCCCCTCGTAGGGATCCAAATACACCCAGCGGCCATTGCCATCTAGGGTGGCAGCAATGGCCTTGCGGGCAGCCTGCAGGGGTGGCACCTCGCCGACGCCAAACTTTTGCGAGCGGATGCGGATAACCGCTGCATCTCCCTGCCCCGGCCAAAGGACAGTGTTGTTTTGCACCTGGTGGTCATATTGGCGATAGATCCAGGCTTTGCTGGCCAGGGTGGGGCGGGCCAAAAGCCGCAGCAGCACCTCTTGCCACGTCAGGGTTGCCTGATCGAGGTGGATCCCTTCGCGAGTGCAGGGGGGTAGGGTGGCGGGATCCCACTGCCACGCTGCCTGGACGTACTCCGGTGGCTCTGGCAGCAGCGGGCGGACGTAGACGGGGGTCTCTTCGGCCAAGGCCCGCGCCGGCACTTGCACCACGCAGGTTCCGCGGTGCCAGATCTCCACCAGCGGCTCGGCAATGACTTCTCCGGCCACGCTGGCCTGCAGGCCCCAGCGGTGGAAGATCTCCATCACCTCCGCTTCGCGACCTTTTTGCACCACCAGCAGCATCCGCTCCTGGGACTCCGAAAGCAGGTACTCCCAGGCGGCCATGCCGCTTTCCCGCGCCGGCACCCGGTCGAGATCAAAGCGGATCCCTACGCCGCCTTTGGCGGCCATCTCCGCCGTGGAGCAGGTGATCCCGGCCGCTCCCATGTCCTGGGCGGCCACCACGGCTCCCGTGGCAAAGGCCTCCAGGCAGGCCTCGATGAGACATTTGCCCAGAAAGGGATCCCCCACCTGCACCGCCGGCCGATCCTGCTGGGAGTCCTCCTTGAGCTCGGCGCTGGCAAAGCTGGCCCCGCGGATCCCGTCCCGCCCCGTGGGGGCGCCCACGTACAAGACCGGATTCCCCACCCCCCGAGCTGCCGATTTCACCACCGCCGGCGTCTCCAGCAGCCCCAGAGCCATGACGTTGACCAGGGGGTTGCCACTGTAGCAGGGATCCACGGCCACTTCCCCCCCCACCGTGGGCACCCCCACGCAGTTGCCGTAGTGGGCGATCCCCTCCACCACCCTGGCCATGAGGCGGCGGTTGCGGGGATCCGTCAGCGGCCCAAAGCGCAGGGAGTTGAGCAGGGCAATGGGGCGGGCGCCCAGGGTAAAGATATCGCGCAGGATGCCTCCCACGCCGGTGGCCGCTCCCTGGAAGGGCTCAACCGCTGAAGGATGGTTGTGGGATTCAATCTTAAAGGCCAGCCAGTCCCCATCCCCCAAATCTATGACGCCGGCATTTTCCCCCGGCCCCACCACCACCCGCTCGCCCGTAGTGGGAAAGTTTTTCAGCAGAGGGCGAGAGTTCTTGTAGCAGCAGTGCTCCGACCACATCACCCCAAACATGCCCAGCTCGGTGGGGTTGGGATCCCGGCCCAGTTGCTGCTGGATCTGGTGATATTCCTGGGGGGAGAGGCCGTGGAGCGTCAGCTCTTCAGGAGTAGGGGGCATAGGCACCAAGGTTAAGTCAACAAAGCCGGCCCCAAAAGACGGGCCTGGCGTTCTTCCAGTATGCGACGCAGGCGGGGCCACTGCTGCAGCTCCGGGTCTTGGGCAATGAGCTGCTCTGCTGCCTGGCGGGCCAACTGCAGCACCTCTTGGTCATCCATGAGGCTGGCCAGAGCAAAATCGGGCAGTCCCGACTGGCGGGTGCCCATCACCTCCCCAGGGCCGCGGAAGCGCAGATCCATCTCGGCAATGAAAAAGCCATCGTGGGACTGCTCCAGGACTTTTAGCCGGCGCAGGGCCTCTTCGCTTTGGGATCCCGTCATCAGGATGCAGTAGGCCTGGTCGGATCCCCGCCCCACCCGCCCCCGCAGTTGGTGGAGCTGGGAGAGGCCAAAGCGCTCAGCATGCTCCACCAGCATCACCGAGGCGTTGGGCACATCCACCCCCACTTCGACCACCGTGGTGGAAACCAAGATATCCAGCTCCCGCCGGCGGAAAGCTTCTATGACGGCGTCCTTCTCGCTGCTGGTCAGACGCCCGTGCAGCAGGCCCACCCGGAACTGGGGGAAGACCTTCTCCTGCAGGCGCTGGTGTTCCTCAATGGCGGACTTGAGATCCAGCTTCTCGGACTCTTCAATCAAAGGCAGCACTACGTAGGCCTGCCGCCCCTGGGCAATCTCCCGCTCCATCAGCCGCACCACCTGCAGGCGATCCCCCGGTCGAGCCACCACCGTGTGCACCGGCTTGCGCCCCGGGGGCAACTCGTCAATTTGGGTAACATCCAGATCCCCGTGCAGGGCCAGGGTAAGGGTGCGGGGGATGGGGGTGGCCGTCATGGTCAGGACATCGGGGTGATCCCCTTTCTGTTGCAGGGCAGCCCGCTGTTCGACGCCAAAGCGGTGCTGCTCGTCGATAACCACCAAGCCCAGGTTGCGAAACTGCACCGCCGGCTGGATGAGGGCATGGGTGCCAACCACTAGGGGCAGCTCCCCGGTCTGCAACTGCCGCAGGATCTCGCGCCGCTTGGCGGGGGGTGTGGAGCCGGTCAAGAGTTCAACGGGCACTTGCAGTTGGCTGAGCCACTCCACCAGCTTGCGGTAGTGCTGCTCGGCCAAGACCTCCGTGGGAGCCATGAGGGCCGTCTGCCAGCCCGACTGGATGGCCGCCAGCAAAGCCGCCACCGCCACCACAGTTTTGCCGGATCCCACATCCCCCTGCAGCAGGCGGTTCATGGGCAAGGGATCCCGCAGATCCGCCAGGATCTCGTCGATGGCCCGCTGCTGGGCAGCGGTCAGCTGGAAGGGCAGGATTTGGTAGAAGCGGTCCAAGAGCTCTCCTCTAGCTGGCTGGTAGCGGGGGACAGCCTGGGCCTGGGCGCGGTAGCGCTGCCGCCGCTGCAAGAGGCTAAGTTGCAGGTAGAAAAACTCGTCGAACACCAGCCGCCGCCGGGCCTGGGCCAGCAGCTCTTGCGTCTTGGGAAAGTGGATCTGCTGCAGGGCAAGGGGCAAGTCCAACAGCTGCAACTGCCGCTTCAGGGGCTCCGGCAAGGGATCCTCCACCAAGGCGGCTGCCGGCAGGGCGAGCTGGACGGCTTTGCGCACCAGATCGGCGGGGATCCCTTCTGAGAGGGGGTAAACGGGTAGGATCTTGCCCAACCTCTCCAGATCCTCGCCCTCTCCCCCCAGCACCTCCAGTTGCGGGTTCTCCAGTGTCAAGCCCAAGCGGCCCTTTTTCACCAGACCGCTGGCCGCCACCACTGCCCCCTTGGGGTATTGCCGCTCCAGGGCCGCCTGCCAACTGCGCTGGGCAAATTGCCGCCCGCTGTAGAAGCGGCTGAGGGTGACTACGCCGCTTTTGTCGGCAAGCTTGAGGTTGAAGATGGTCAGCAAGGGGTTTTTGGGGCTGGTAAAGCAACTGCAGCTTTTCACCGTCCCCACCAGGGTAACCGTCTCCCCCACCTTGGCCTGGCGGATGAGCACGCGGCGGGAATAGTCCAGGTGATCCCGTGGGAAGTAGTAGAGGGCATCGCGCACAGTGTGCAGGCCCAGTTGCGCCAGTTTCTCCGCCGACTTGGGGCCAATGCCCTTGAGAAATTGCAGCGGCTGCTCCAA
>NZ_JANSJB010000092.1:7496-10420 GCF_047462355.1 Synechococcus sp. H55.9
GTGTGCAGGCCCAGTTGCGCCAGTTTCTCCGCCGACTTGGGGCCAATGCCCTTGAGAAATTGCAGCGGCTGCTCCAAGCTAAGGCCCTTGGGCAGGGGCAAAGCAGGGCTAGGGGGGGCAGAGTGGACTTGTTCTTGCTGGCGACGCAGCCGCTCCAGCCAGCGGCGGGTTTCCGCCACCAGGTGCTGCCGCTCCGGCAGCTCTAGCTGGGGGTAGAGGCGATAGCGGGATCCCAGTTCTTTCCACCGCCGCCGGTCATCCCCATCCAGGATCCAGCCAGCGGGGGGATCCTGGCCAAACACACTCTGCAAAAATTGGGAGAAGGTCTGCTCTCGCCCCCGCAGGTCGGTAAACCCCACTTCTGCTTCCAGAGAAAGGGCGCGCTGAACCCGCTGTAGATCCACCTGGCTCAAGTTGCTTCTGGGTTGGCTGCCGGTAGTATCCTTTATCCAACTTTAGCCAATGGCAAAGCGTCCCAGGCGCAGCCCCTGGGCCTCAACTCAAAAGGGCCTGCTCTATAGGACAGGCCCCCGGATCCAGAGCAACCTTATTCTTCCAGATGGAAACTAGCTGCGGGCCAGGGCGGATCCCAGCAGCACGGCCATCACTGCCGGCACCAGGGCAATGGCCAGGATGGTGAAAACTTGCGCGTCGGTCATAGCCAACTCCTAAAACAAACCCAGTGCTGTAAACCTGCCCCTCACTTTACCCCGGCTGGTGACCAGACCTGGGGCCCAAAAACATTCTTTACAAAGCGGCCTTTGGTTCTGCGCTTAGCCGCTGCGGGATCCCCTGGCCTCAATTGTGTTACGATGTTGCTTCGCAACGCTGTTGCGACCGCAGGGTAATTCTGGCCTTTTTTTCTTTGCAACGTTTGCTCTTGGCGTCACCATGGTAGCCGCCCCCCACAGCCTAACCACTCCCCGGGACAACCTGGCCATTTTGGCCGAAACGGATCCCATCGTCTACCGCCTCATCCAGCAAGAACTCAACCGCCAGCGGGATCACCTGGAGATGATTGCCAGCGAGAACTTCACCTCGCCGGCCGTCCTGGCGGCGCAGGGCTCGGTGCTTACCAACAAGTATGCAGAGGGGCTGCCCGGCAAGCGCTACTACGGCGGCTGCGAATTTATCGACGAGATCGAACAACTGGCCATCGACCGCGCCAAGCAACTGTTTGGGGCGGCCCACGCCAATGTCCAGCCCCACTCCGGTGCCCAGGCCAATTTCGCGGTTTTCTTGGCTCTGCTGCAGCCAGGAGACACGATCATGGGCATGGATCTGGCCCACGGCGGCCACCTCACCCACGGCTCGCCAGTTAATGTCTCCGGCAAGTGGTTCCGCGTGGTGCACTATGGCGTGGATCCGCAGACGGAGCGGATTGATTTTGACCAGGTGCGGGATCTGGCCCTGCAGCACCGGCCTAAGCTGATTATCTGCGGCTACTCCGCCTACCCGCGGACAATTGATTTTGCTGCCTTCCGCGCCATTGCCGATGAGGTGGGGGCCTATCTGATGGCAGACATTGCCCACATCGCTGGCCTGGTGGCCACTGGGCACCACCCCAACCCCGTGCCCCTCTGCGATGTGGTAACCACCACCACCCACAAGACCCTGCGGGGGCCGCGCGGGGGGCTGATTCTCACCCGCGACCCGGAATTGGGCAAAAAGCTGGACAAGGCGGTGTTCCCCGGCAGCCAAGGGGGGCCTTTGGAGCATGTCATTGCCGGCAAGGCAGTGGCCTTTGGAGAAGCCCTGCAGCCCAGCTTTGCCCAGTACTCAGCCCAGGTCATTGCCAATGCTCAGGCACTGGCAGCAACGCTGCAACGACGGGGCATCCGGTTGGTTTCGGGGGGCACCGACAACCACCTGATGTTGCTGGATCTGCGCTCGGTCTCGGCAGTGCTGGAGAAAAACGGAGCGGCGGATCCGGTGATGACGGGCAAGCGGGCGGATCGCCTGATGGAGGAGATCCACATTACCGCCAACAAAAACACCATCCCCTTTGACCCGCAGCCGCCCTTTGTGGCCAGCGGCCTGCGCCTGGGATCCCCGGCCTTGACCACCCGCGGCCTGGGCGCAGCAGAATTTGAGGAAATTGGGGAAATTATTGCCGATTGCCTGTTTCAACCGGGGGATCTGGCTGTGCTCGAAGCCTGTCGCCGGCGAGTGGCCCAGCTTTGCCGCCGTTTTCCGCTCTACCCCCAGTTGGGATAACCGCAGTCCTCTCCGCGGCTTGCCATGCCCTACTTGGTTGCCTTTTTGGCTGCTGCCTGTGTGGTTCTCTGGGCAACCCCGGTGGTGAAGGCGGTCGGGATCCGCAGCGGCCAGTTGGATTTTCCCGATGAGCGTAAGATCCACCGGCAGCCTATGGTGCGCCTGGGGGGAGTTTCCATCTTTTTCGGCAACCTGGTGGCGCTGCTCTTGCTCTGGGGAGCTGGAGCCTTCGCCGGCTTGCGCACCGAGCAGGAGTACGAGATCTGGGGGGTGACGATCGGCGGCGTTTTGTTTTTTTTGATTGGCCTGGCCGACGATCTGTTTCAGTTGTCGCCCTTTTCCCGCCTGGCGATGCAGTTTGGGGTGGCTGCCGCCGCCTGGGGAGTGGGGGTGCGCATCGAGTTCATTAATCTACCGGGGATCGGCATCTGGCCCTTCCCGGTGTGGCTGAGCCTGCTGATTACCCTGCTGTGGCTGGTGGGGATGGCCAACGCCATCAACTTCATGGACGGCCTGGATGGCTTGGCGGCAGGGGTGTCAGGGATCGCGGCAGTCGTGATGCTGATGGTAACGCTGCTGCTGGATCGGCCGGCGGCGGCCATGCTGGCGGCAGCCTTGGCAGGGGCCTGCCTGGGCTTTTTGCGCTACAACTTCAACCCGGCTCAGATCTTCATGGGAGATGGGGGAGCCTACTTTTTGGGCTTTAC
>NZ_JANSJB010000093.1:0-10337 GCF_047462355.1 Synechococcus sp. H55.9
AGGACGTTGTAGCCGCGCATGCGCTTGTAGCGCACCACCACATCCGGCAGGGTAAAGGCAAAGGCATGGCCCATGTGTAGGCTGCCGGTGACGTTGGGCGGGGGCAGCACCATGCTGAAGGCTTCTCCCGGCGCCTTGGGATCCGCTACGTAGAACCCCTTTTCCTCCCAAAAGCGCTGCCACTTCGGCTCGGTGTCAAAGGGGTTGTACTGGCTGGGCAGATGGGCGAGGGCAGGTGCAGCAGTCATGGGGAGAATAGGCCAACGGTTGAGAAGGATGAATCACTTTATAGAGTAGCAGTCTAACCCCTTGCCCTTTGGGGATGGGTAAGGCTGATCCCGATCACCCAGCAGAAAGGCGCTTTGGGCTAAGGTACTGCTATCCTCAGCGTTCAGATGCGGCTCTATGTACAGATCATTGGCGGCAACGGCCCTGATGGTTCTAATGGCTTTATCCGGTAGGATCCCTGCCTTCGCGCAACAAGAGTGGTGGAAACACTCAAAAGACGACATCCTGCTTTGTTATGGGCAGCCCGTCGATCCAGCCTCTCTACTGGGTTTTGAGGCTTGCTTGAGTGCCCGCAGCCACCCTGATGAAAAATCCCGGCTGGTAGGACTGTATTTTGTTCCGTACAGCGATTACGCCTTTTGCTTCGCAGGTACAGAGAAGCTCAATAGCTTAGAGTGGACTCTTGTGGGTCGAAGTGGAGAGTTCGTGTTTGGCCTAGATCGCCCTCTGGCCCCTTCTGAACTAGAAGGGGAGACCCCTTGGATTATCCAGCGAAAAGCCCGCATTCTCGATATGGAGGGGGATCCTGCCGCCGGTTTCAGCCAACTGGTGGTTTACGACGAAACCGAGTTGAATCTGAAGGGGTTTGCCATAGTGATTGCGCCGCCAGGGTACTTTGGGGATTCCATTTTGCCAGAAGTGTTTTTGGAGCGGCCCGAATGCCAGGCAATTTTAAATTGAGGGCCTTACACATACCGGGCGAGTTCAAAGAATCGCTACTGCTTCAGGACAGTGGGCAGGTCCTTCCCTGTTGGCAGATGCCCATAGAGCCAAGCGAAAAGCAAAGACAAACTGATGAATCGCTTGCCCATCTGCAGGAACTCAAAGGGGAGTTGTCGACACTCATTGAAAAGTGTCAACAAAAGTTTTCTGAGCAAGAGAAAAGTTCTTCTTGCACTATCTTTCAACAACAGCTCGATAACTCATGACAAGAGAACCCCTTGCACCATTTTTTGCTAATGCTTGGCAGCCCTTATGCCCAAAAAGTGGGGAGCAAGGGATCCCGATTCAACTGATTACTCTGAAGAGCCTGCTGTCCCCTCCAGCTTTGGCACGACTGGATGCGGACAGCAGCTATGCGTTTTGTCGGGATCCCGTTTGTCCTGTTGTTTATTTTTCCGAGCAAGGTCAAAGCTTTGGGGTTGACGACCTCAAGGTTCCAGTCTTTCAAAAAGAAAGTGGCGAGGACGTGCCCGTCTGCTACTGTTTTGGATGGACGCGCCGGCGCATCCGGCAAGAGCTGAAGGGATCCAAAACGCCCCAGGCCATTCTTGCCGAGATTGCCGCCCACATCAAAGCCAGGCGCTGTGGCTGCCAGGTCAACAACCCCCAGGGGTTTTGCTGTCTGGAAAATGTCAGGCAGGTCATCTTAGAAGTGCAGCAAGAGAAAGTTGGGGAACGAGATAGCTGAAGAGCCAAAAGACCAGAGATTTCTCCGTTCCAAGGGTAGCTTTGGTCGTACCATTCCTACGAGGATTGCGCACAGATTGTCCAACCTTCTAAAGGCAAACTTGTGTCTAGAACCTTCTTGGCTGGGGTGGGAATTATCGCAATTATCGGCTGAAATAGGCGTTGAGCCATTCCAGGCATTCCATAAAGTAAAACACTAGAGGTCCGGTAAAGACGTAGCTATCGCCCCGATCCAAAATGCCGCCGTGGCCGGGGATGAGATCCCCGGAGTCTTTGACACCGGCATCCCGCTTCATCAGCGATTCCGTTAGGTCGCCCAACAGGCTCGTTAGCCCAATCAAAAACCCCAGCACGCTGCCGCTCCACCAGCGCCAGGGCCAGTTCAGATAGTAGGCTCCGGCCATGGCCAGGGCCACGCTGGCTGCGATCCCGGCCACGGCCCCTTCCACCGTTTTTTTTGGGCTGAGGAGGGAGAGCTTGGTGCGCCCAAAGGCCCGCCCACAGAGGTAGGCCGCTACATCGGCAGCAATGACACAGCCAATAGCCAACAGCGTAATCCACAGCCCTTCCCCCAGTCCTTGGGAAAAAGACAAAGCCCTGACCCGAATCCAGAAGCTGGGCAACAGCGCGCAGTAAAACAATCCCAAAATCGAGGTGGCAATGTCGGCGATGGTGGCCAGCTTGGGCTTAAAAAGCAGATAAAAGCAGATCACAGAACCGGCCACGATAAAAGCAGGGCTGGTCCACTCCGGCTTAACCTGCTGCAAAATCACCAGCACTTGGCTGGAAAACATGGTGGTGCGCATGGCCGGTGCATTGCCCTTGGCCTGCACCAAGCGAAAGAACTCCAGTTGGGCCAGAAAGACGATTAGCCCCATGGCCGCCGTGAAGTACCAGCCCCCTAGCAGGGTGACCGTCAGGGCAAACAGCACCGCCGCAAAACCGCTAACCCAACGGGCTCCCATAGGCGCACCCCGTCACGTTGGTTGGCCAAATATCTCTTGCCCGCGGCTCCAGGTCGAAGTCCGATCCGAAGGCAGAAGAAGCCCTCATCCTTGCGCTCTTGGTGTTCGGGATTCGCGTCTGCGCGACGAAGTCTTGATGCGGCTGCTGCAAAATGGAAACGCCTCTTGCCCTAGCCCTTCAGTTTAACTCTCCTGGATCTCAAACAACTGCCCTTGGCCCTACAGGGTGGAACTTACGGGCAAGGTGGCAGGCAAATCCCAACAAGCGATCCTTGAGCATGAGATAATAGGCAAACTGCAAAGCTCACTGCTGACCGCCTAGGACATTCCTGACTCGTTGCACTGCAGCATGGTTCAAGAACTTACTTCTCGCTCTACGACTGCTCGCATTTCTGCCCAAGAGGCTCGCCTTCTCTATGAAGACATGGTGCTGGGCCGCCTGTTTGAGGACAAGTGCGCCGAGATGTACTACAAGGGCAAGATGTTCGGCTTTGTGCACCTGTACAACGGCCAAGAGGCTGTTTCCACGGGGGTGATCAAGGCGCTCAAGCCCACCGACTACGTGTGCAGCACCTACCGGGATCACGTGCATGCCCTCAGCGCCGGGATCCCCCCGCGGGCGGTGATGGCGGAGCTGTTCGGCAAGGCCACCGGCTGCAGCAAGGGCCGCGGCGGCTCGATGCACCTGTTCTCGGCGGAGCACAACTTTTTGGGCGGCTATGCCTTTGTGGCCGAGGGGATCCCGGTGGCCACAGGGGCGGCCTTTTCGGCCAAGTACCGCGGCACCGACCAGGTGACAGCCTGCTTCTTTGGGGATGGAGCCTGCAACAACGGCCAGTTCTACGAGTGTCTCAACATGGCCGCCCTCTGGAAGTTGCCCATCCTCTATGTGGTGGAAAACAACTTCTGGGCTATCGGCATGGCCCACAAACGGGCCACTTCAGTAACCGACATCTACCTCAAGGGCCCTGCTTTTGGCATGCCCGGCTACCAAGTGGACGGCATGGACGTGCTGGCGGTGCGAGAGGCTGCCCAACAAGCTATTGCCCGGGCCCGCGCCGGCGAAGGCCCCACCCTGCTGGAGTGCATCACCTATCGTTTCCGGGGCCATTCCCTCGCCGATCCTGACGAGCTGCGCAGCCCGGAAGAAAAAGAGTTCTGGCGGCAGCGGGATCCCATCCAACGACTGGAACGCTACGCATTGGAACACAACTTGATGACCGAGGCAGACTTTCAGGCCATCCACGCCGAGGTTGGCGCTGCGATTGAAGATGCGGTAACCTTTGCCCTCGAAAGCCCAGAGCCCACCCTGGACGAGCTACATCGCTTTGTGTTTGCCGAAGACGAATAGATCCAGGGCAAACCCCAGCCACAAAAGGCCGCCGATCTGTTTCCAGCCTGTTCCGACGGATTACAGGCAGGGCTGGCTCTTTTGAGCTGAGGGATCCTGCCGACCCCGAAAAGGGTGTGAAGGCATCAGCGACCCACCTGAGCCCAGCAACCCTCGAGGATCCTCAATGCTTAACATCGGGAAACCCTTCCAGAGATCTGCGCAATAGAGCAGCCTTTTTTGTAAATATCACTTCCCATTTGTTTACATAGCTTCATATCATTGAGGTATTGAGCATGAGTATTTATTCCTGGTCATGAGCAATCCTCTTGAGTTTCCTTGGCTGTCGGCCCTGGTGCTCTTGCCGCTGCTGGCAGCCTTTGGGATCCCTTTGATCCCTCAGAGCCGTTGGGCGCGTTGGTATGCCCTCGCTGTGGGGGCTTTGGATTTGGGTCTGATGGTCTATGTCTTTGCGCGGCACTACGACCTGCAGGATTTTTCGCTGCAACTGGCGGAGCGCTACGCCTGGGTGCCCCAGATCGGGTTTCACTGGTCGCTGGCGGTGGATGGCCTGTCCTTTCCGCTGGTGTTGCTCTCGGGCTTGATTACGACCCTGTCGATCGGGGCGGCTTGGAATCTCACCCACAAGCCGCGTTTGTTTTTCTTCCTGCTGCTGCTGATGTACGGCGCCCAGGTGGGCGTGTTCCTGGCGCAGGATCTGCTCCTGTTCTTCTTGATGTGGGAGATCGAGCTGGTGCCGGTCTATCTGCTGATTGCCATTTGGGGTGGGCCGCAGCGCCAGTACGCCGCCACCAAGTTCATCCTCTACACCGCTGCCGCCTCTATTTTTATTCTGGTGGGATCCCTGGCGATGGCCTTCTACGGCGAGGGCTTTAGCTTGGAGATGGCAGAGCTGAGCGCAAAATCCTACCCGCTGGCACTGCAGATCTTGGTGTATGCGGCTTTCCTGATTGCCTTTGGGGTGAAGCTGCCGATTTTTCCAGTTCACACCTGGCTGCCGGATGCTCATAGCGAAGCCTCGGCGCCCATTTCCATGATCCTGGCCGGGGTGCTGCTCAAGATGGGGGGCTACGGCCTCATCCGCCTGAACGTGGGCATCTTGTCGGAGGCCCATGTGTACTTTGCCCCGGTGCTGGCGGTGTTGGGCACGGTGAACATCATCTACGGGGCGCTGGCCGCCTTTGGGCAAAACCACCTCAAGCGGCGCTTGGCCTATTCGTCCATTGCCCATATGGGCTTTGTGTTGATCGGGATCTCTGCCTTCACGGAGTTGGGCATCAACGGCGCCCTCTTGCAAATGATCTCCCACGGTCTGATCGCTGCAGTTTTGTTCTTCCTGACAGGGATCACCTACGAGCGCACCCATACCCTTGCCCTCGACAAGTTGGGCGGGTTGGCCAAGCAAATGCCAAAGGCTTTTGCCCTGTTTACAGCAGGATCCCTGGCCTCGTTGGCGCTACCCGGGATGAGCGGATTTGTGGGTGAGCTGACGGTGTTCTTGGGCTTGATCACCAGCGATGCCTATGCGCCGACCTTCAAGGCAGGAATTGCTCTGCTGGCGGCAGTGGGCATTATTCTGACGCCCATTTACTTGCTCTCTATGCTGCGGCAGGTGTTCTACGGGGCTCAGGATCCCGGCTTGGTGTTGGAAGACTACCTGGGGGATCTGCGCCCGCGAGAAATGGCGGTGGCTCTCTGTCTGCTGTTGCCGATTCTCGGCATTGGCCTCTACCCGCGGCTGGCTACCCAAACCTACGATGTTACGACGGTGGCGGTAGCTGCTCAGTTGCGCAGTGTGTTGGCAACTGAAATTGTGCAGCGGCCTTTCTTGCCGGTGCAACCGGCCCAGGTGGCGGCTCTGACCCTGGAAGATTGAAACGGGGTCAAGACCTCGGTTGTTCTCTATCCCTCAATTAGCCCAGAAGAGCTGGTGTTCGAGGAGCAACTCGACTCAACCTTCAGCTCTTCTTTTTGTTTTTTTAAGCTTCTTTTAAGTTTTAAGGTTGGATTTAGGATTGGGGATGCTCCTGGGCTGGGATTTTCCGATGGTTGATTGTTCTTGGGCTGCCAATCCTAGCGGTGATCGGTACGAATGGAGTTCTGTTCCATCAGGTTTAGCTGCACCACCAACCACCAGAGGGTTACATCCGAATAGGTCGCCCGACGCTTGAGCCGAGAAATGGAGTGTACCGGGTTTTGGCTGTCGATCATCCACTCCGAAGCGATGATTTGGCCACGTTGCTGAGCATTCATGGTTTCTCCCTCCGCTCGCCAACTGCTCAATACTTAGGATGGCTAATACCCAGAATGGCCAATTTGCACGGGAGTGTGTGAAAAAATATATTACACAGGCATCTCCAAAGTCGGCTAACTTTCTTAGCAATAGGGATCTCATCAGCTGCTGGGTTGCCGATTCGCCGTCCGGGAACGAGAAAAACCTTGTAAAAAGGGCAAAATATTGGCTGAGTGGATCCCCTCTATCTTCACAAGTCTTAAAACCGGAAAGATCCCATCTCTCTACTGGCCTGAAGGTCTGGGTTCTACCTCTGTTTGCCAACCTTTATAGCAGCAACCCTTGAGAAGTCCAAAACAACGATGAGAGCCAAGGCCACCTCCCCCCAGCCCGCCGCTGCTTTTGCAGAAGTGGTGGAGGCCAACACCACAACCTTTGTGGCCCAGTGCTTCGAGCCGGAACGCTTGACCTTCCCGCCTATGCCTGCTCTCGGCAGTTGGACGCGCTCCCAAGACGAGGAGACCGGCAACCCGATCTATGGAGTGGTTTGCTATGCCGCCATTGCGCCCATCGACACGATTCACCGCACCCGAGCTTTGGGTCTCTCCCCTGAGGAGTTGCGGGAGCAGCAGCCTCAAATTTTCGCCATGTTGCGCACCGATTTCCGCGCGGCCATTGTCGGCTTTGTCAGTGGGGGGCGGGTCTACCAGTACCTGCCGCCACGCCCTCCCCAGATTCACCAGCCAGTTTATCTCTGCTCCGATACAGAGGTCAGGGAGTTTTGCCGCTCTTTCGAGTTTTTGCGTACTCTGCTACGGGTCAACGGGATCCCGACCGATGAGCTGGTGGCTGCCGTGATTCGCCAGACTTACCGAATCCTGAACTGGGATCGCAACTGGCTTTTACAGGCAGGTCGGCAGTTAAGCTCGCTGTTGCGGGACGATTACGAGCATCTCAGCGCGATTTTACGAAAGATTGAAGTATAGGCGAAGAAATGTTGAGAATGGCCTTGGATCCTTCTTGAGTCGAGCTAGAGGGTGATAATCTGAGGCAGTTTGCTGTGGGATGTGTTCCTTTTGTATCCTCTTTCCGCTGTAAAAATGTTTAACAAATTCAATTCTTCTGATAAGCCCTCTAAAGGCAATTGGGCAGGCCGCACCTTTTCTGCTGCTGCGGGCGCTGTAGTGGCAGCCGGTGTTTGCATTGCCCACGGTCAGCCGGCTCATGTGTCGCTGTGGGTGGCCTGTTGCGCGACCGTATTTACCCTTGTTTTGGATGAGATGGGCTGGATTTAGGCTCAGTATCAATCGGCTTTGGGTTGTGCTGCATTGAGAAACCGGACTAAAGCAGAGATCAACCACTAGGAAATCTCAAATAGAGCTCCCTGCCCATCTGGGCTTGCGGCTTAGGTGAAGGGATCCCTTCATCCTGCTTCGCGGGCTGCCCGCACCAACAATCCTGCTGTGATCAGCCCTGCCAAAATAGAGCTGCCGCCATGGCTGAACAAAGGCAGGGGCACACCTGTGGTGGGCAGGATCCCGGTGACCACGCCGATATTCATTAGCGACTGCCCCACCAAAAACATCAGGCAGCCGCAGGCTACCAGGCGAATGGGCAACTCTCGGCAGCGACCCATCACCCGCCAGCCCAGCAGGGTATAGAAGGTCAGTAGCCCCAGAAAGAACAGGGATCCGGCCAAGCCGAACTCCTCTGCGTACACCGAGAAGATGAAGTCGGTGTATTGGATGGGCAGATAAAACAGCTTTTGCTGGGAAAGGCCATACCCCTTGCCCCACAGGCCGCCAGAGCCAATGGCCAACAGGCTTTGCACCAACTGGTAGCCATCCCCTTGGGCATTGCCCCAGGGATCCAAAAAAGCCAGGATGCGCCGCCGTTGGTAGTCTTTGCTGAGAATGCTGGCCACGGTTGCCAGAATCCCCAGCCCCGCTGTGGCCAGAAGGGAGAAAGCTGGGATCCCGGCAGCCCAAGCCATGACCCAGAGGGTAAGGCCACAAATGGCCGTGGTGCCCAGGTTGGGCTGGGCGAGGATCCCCAAGAGGGCAAAGGCGAAGATGCCCACCCACAAGACGCGGAACCAGAGCGGGTGGTGAAACCAGCGGCCAAAGACCCAGGCTCCCTGCAACACCAACAGGGGCTTGAGCAATTCGGAAGGCTGGATAATCGGGATCACCTTTAAGTCCAGCCAGCGGCTGGCCTCCAGGCGGGAAACCCCCAGCCCCGGCACTTGGGTGGCCCACACCAAGCCAACTCCCACCAAGCAGAGGATCCCGGCCCAGGGGAACCAGCGCCGCAAGGGGATCCGCACCAGAGCCGAAAAGCAACTCAGCCCCAGCCCGGCCCAGACCAATTGACGCCTGAAAAAGTAGAGGCCATCGCCACTGATCCGCTGAGCCACGGGGTAGGAAGCAGAAAACAGCATCATCAGCCCCAGAGCCAGCCAGACCAGGGTGAGCCAGCGCAGCCAGCGAGCTTCAGCATTCCAGGGATCCCTGGAGGGCTTGGCAGCAGGCTCGGAAATGGTTGCCACGGTGTTCAAAGCTGGAGTACTGGTCGAAACTGGCGCAGGCGGGAGACAGCAAAACGGTGATGGGTTGAGCAGGGGCTCCGTCCCGCTGACGCGAGAGGGAACAGGCCGCTGCCAAGGCCCTTTCCACAGCTAGATCTAGGGTTGGCACGAGCTCAACGTCAGTATAGTGGATCCCCTTGAGGGCCGCGGCCAGAGTGGGGCCAGCCTCTCCAATCAGCAGCACCCGCGCCACCTTGGCCCGAATCAACTGCAGCCAGGCGGCGGGATCCCCCTGCTTGGCCCTTCCCCCGGCAATCAAAACAATGGGTGGGGGGAGGGCGTTGAGCGCCACCCAGCCGGCCTCGTAGTTGGTGGCCTTGCTGTCGTTGACGAAGCGGATGAGGGTGGATCCCATCTGGATTTGCGCCACCCGCTCCAGCCGATGGGGCATGCCGGCAAAGGATCGGATGGCTTTTTGAATGGCGGCGTTGGGGATCCCGGCCAGACGCGCTGCTGCTGCCGCCAAGAGCAGGTTTTGCAGATTGTGTTGGCCGGGGCAGCGTTCTGCAAAGTCTCCCAACTCCGCCACCGCTTCCCCCTGGATATAGAGGCAGCTTTCCCGCAGGTCAACGAATGCAGTGGGATCCCGTTGTCCAGCAACAAGGGAAATCCAATAGGTGTTTTCCCAGTCCTGTCGGCGGCGGCACAGGTAGGGATCCTCGCCATTCACGACCCGCCACTGGGCCCGATCCAAGAGGCGAGCCTTGAAGCCGGCATAGCGCTCCAGCGTCCCGTGCCGTTCCAAGTGATCGGGAGTGAAGGTGGTCCACACCCCAATGCGCGGCGGCCCCCCAGGCGTACTGCTCATGAGGCGGCTGCTGGCTTCCAACTGATAGCTGCTCAGCTCCGCCACGATCCAATCCGGCTCTAGCTTTCCCTGGAGCGTTTCCAAAGCCACCTGAGAGAGGGGAAGGCCGATATTGCCGCAGGGGATCCCTTCTAGCCCCGCGGCTTTGAACATCTCCGCCACCAGCGCCGTGGTGGTGCTTTTGCCGTTGGTGCCGGTGATCCCCACCCAAGGCAGGTGCTCAAGGTAGCGCCAGGCCAGCTCCGCTTCCCCCACCACCTCGATCCCCTGTTGACGCGCCGCCTGCAGCAGCGGGTGATCCCAGGCAATGCCCGGACTGACCACCACCTGCTCCACTCCTGTTGCCAGTTGAAAAGGCTCCCCCAGCCGAACGGGGATCCCTTCCTGGCTCAACTCGGCCTGCCGCTGCCGCAGGAGAGGGGACTCTTGCTCATCCCAAACCAGCACTTCATACCCTTGGGCCCGCAACAGTCGCGCTGCCGCCAGCCCCGCAATACCCAGCCCCAAAACCTGATGGCCCACGTTGGTTTCCCCATCATCCCCCTAGGTCTGGATCTTACAATGGCTACATCCATCACCCTCTTCTTCTCTCTCACATAACGCTTTCTCAAGGGATCCCGATGGCCGGCGTGAGGTTTGGCATTGTTGTTTTTCCCGGGTCTAATTGCGACCGAGACGTAGCCTGGGTGGCCCGC